>CAJOLD010000005.1 GCA_905235435.1 uncultured Lachnospiraceae bacterium | reverse complement strand
GGGAGTCTATGGCGACCGCAGACAGCGAGAAGCTTTGCTTCGAGCTGGCAGCGGAGTCGCTTGGGTGAAATACCCCGCCCCTTGGGGCGGATCTTGCAGTGATGCCCCGCTGCTTGCGGCGGGGTATTTCACTTCGTCATCCTTCATTGCCCGGGATTCACTGCCCGGGGTTCATTGCCCGAGGGGCGGAAGCTCGTCAATATATTCCGCGGCCCGGAGGGAGAGCCTGATCACGTGGGCACCTTCGGGATCTTCCACACCGATGTCCGGGATCTGGTAGGGCGTATCGTTCAGGAATGAAAGAGAGAGTTCAAGGTAGGGCCTCTCCGAGACATTATGCAGGCCATCGGTGGTCAGGCGGTAGCGGAGAGAATCTTCCATAAACTTCAGATCTTTGGAATTCTCAAGGGTCATCGAGTTGAGCCCATCCAGAAGAAGAAAGAACTGTTCCTCGGTATAGGCGTTCAGAAACATGCACTTACAGAGTCCCTTGGTGAAAAACGGAGCGCTGCAGTAGCAGATCAGCAGGTCGCGGAAACGGAGGCGGTGCGGTTCGTTTTCAAAAGCATTGCGGTGCGTCAGCTCCAGCATACATCGCTCTTCCCATTTCATTTGGTCTTCCTCCGTCATAAGAATGGTCAAACGGTTCGCTCGTTCGTTGTGCAGACACTAATATAGCATAAATGCCCGGCAAGTACAATATTTTACTTTGACTTTGCGGCATGTTAGAATTACGGGGAGAAACGGAGGGTCAAACGTGAGCGGACCGGATGGATACCTGATCAGTAAATATAACGATATGAGCGGCTCCTACACCTGCCGGAGGCTGATCGCCGAGGGCGCGGCGAGAGGGATGGATCTGCGCGCGCTCGGTGTAAGGGATACGGCCCTTACTGCTGCGGGACCGCAGAGCAAAGGGGAGGTGCCTTGCCGCCGCGGGTTCGCGATCCTTCGGTATAAATGGGGAAAGATCCCCGCGCAGCTCTCCCGTCTTGCGGACAGGTCTTACAATGAAGCGGAGGCGTTTTTTCGCTTTGTCAATAAATATGAGCAGCTGCGGCTGCTTAGGTCACCGCGTTTTGAGATCCCGGAATACCTGCTTACCGCCGGCGCACCCTGCTTAGAGGAGACCGAGGAAGCCCTCGGCCTTCCCTTTGTCGCAAAGGGACTTGACCGGTCGATGGGGGAGGATATCTTTCTGATCGAAAAGGAGGAGGACCTTTTGGCGCTCCGGGCCTTCGGGCCGGAGAAGGAGTGGCTCTGCGAGCGCTTTATTGCCGGAAGCCGGGGCCGCGACATGCGGGTGTTTGCCATACGCGGCGAGGCCGTGGCGGTGATGGAGAGATCCTCGGATGACGATTTCCGCGCGAACGTCGCTCTCGGCGCGAAGACCAGGGCGCTGGACATCACGGACTGGATGAAGGGCGCGGCGGCGGATATTTATGCGCAGACCGGGCTTGATGTCGTCGGCATTGACTTCCTGTACGGGGAGGAGAAGCCGTACCTCTGCGAGATCAACGTCATGCCCGGGCTCGAAGGGATCGAGCAGACGACCGGCGAAAATCTTGCGGGAAGGATCATGCAGATGATTCGGGAGGACTTTGAGGGATGACCGAAAAAGAAGCGGAGGAATATATCTACAGTTCCTATCTTCGGGCGGCCCCGTTCCAGGACAGAAACGCGCGCGATTCGGAGAAAAGGCATCCGGAGCTTTCACGCCCCCTGCTCAGGGAGCTTTCGGCGGTGCCATGCACCGTTGTGACGGGCAGCAAGGGAAAGGGATCGTCCGCGAGTATGCTGGCCTCCCTTCTTGAGGCGAGGATGAAGACCGGCCTGATGACAAGCCCCCACCTTTCTGATTTCCGGGAGCGCTTCCGCGTAAGCGGGCGGATGATCTCCCCGGAGCAGTTTAGGCAGAGCGCCACGGCCGTAAAGCCGTGGTTCGACGCGGTGGAGGAAACGCTGGAGCGGGACGTTTGCATCAGTCCCATGGGCATCCAGGCGGCCGCGGCGCTGACCTGGTTTGGAGAGGAAGGAACACAGTACAACGTGTTTGAGTGCGGCAAGGGGGCGCAGTATGACGACGTCGCCGGCATCCCGCACCCATATGCAATGATCGGCAGCATCTTTGCGGAGCATACGCGGGAGCTGGGGAGTACGGCGGAGGAGATCGCCGCGGACAAAGCCCATGTGATGGACGGCGCCGGGGCGGCATTTTCGGCCCGCCAGACGCCGCGGGTCATGGCCGTCCTGCGGGAGAGGGCCGCGCGGGAAGGGTGCGCGCTTTATACGGACGGGGAAGACTTCCGGCCGCTGAACGTGCGGTTTACGCAGGGCGGGATGGTATTTGACGCAGCCGTCGGAGAGCGGTTTTTTGAACAGCTCAGGGTGCCCCTGCTGGGAGAACATCAGGCGCATAACGCTGTCCTTGCGCTTGCGAACGCGCTTGCCGTCATTCCGGATCTTACGGATGAGGAAGTGAGGAGCCGGCTTGCCGCTGTTTCATGGCCGGCGAGGATGGAGGTCCTTGGGCGTGAGCCCTTCGTAATGCTTGACGCCTGCGTAAACCGCGTCAGTGCCGCGGAGGCGGTCAGGGTCCTGGACGCGCTGGGAATCGGCAGGGCTGCAGTGGTGATCGGGATCCCCGACGACAAGGATTACGCCGGCACTGCGGCGTGCATGTCCGTGCGGGCGGACCGTCTGATCCTGACAAAAACGGCAAATCCGCATTATGCCGCTTCGCCTGCGCAGGTCGAAGTGCTGCGGCAGAAGGGAATAGCGGCGTCCTGGGCGGATCATGTCCCGGATGCGCTTAAGGAGGCTTTCGGCACCGGCCTTCCGGTGGTGCTCCTCGGGACAGGGGCCTTTGCCGGTGAGGCGCGGGATCTGATTAGAGAAGGAATTATCTGACAGAGATACACGCAGACATCAATATAAAATGGGGGAATGAAAAATGCAGAAAGAACTGCCCAGGCGCTGCGAAGTGCCCGAGGAAATGACATGGAGGCTGGAGGATATCTATCCGGATGAAGCCGCATTTGAGGCGGATCTGGCAAAGGCCGGGGAGCTCGCGGACGTTCTTGCCGGCATGGAGGGGACGCTCGGGAGCAGCGCCGCCTCACTTCTTGGCTTTTTTGATACCTACGAGGCCTGCATGGATATCATGCAGCGCGTGATCGGATACGCGCACATGCGCAGAGATGAGGACACGGCGGACGGGAAGCGGCAGGCGCTCTTTATGCGCGCCCGCACAGCGGCGGATGAGATCATGCAGAAGCTCTCCTTTTTTGAGCCGGAGCTCCTGGAGATCCCGGATGATGCGCGCGGGGCTTTCTTCGAAGAAGAGCCCGGCCTTCGGAAATACGAGGTGACGATCCGCAATATCGTGCGATTAAAGCCGCACATGCTGGACAAGCAGCAGGAGCGGCTCCTGGCGCTGGCGAATCCCCTGGCGCAGGCGCCTTCAAACGGCTTTGGCATGCTGATGAACGCGGATCTGAAATTTGATACGGTGACAAGGGCGGACGGATCGCAGGTCGCCATCACGAACGGCAGGTTCGTTCCGCTGCAGATGGATCCGGACAGAGCGCTGCGCAAAGAGGTCTTTGAACGTTACTACACCAGATATAAGGATTTTTCCAACACCTGGGCCGCTCTCTACGAGGGGCAGGTCCAGAAGCAGATCTTTCTCTCGAAGGCGAGAAAGTACGACTCCCCCTTTGAGGCGGCGACGGATGGGAACAATGTATCCACGGCAGTCTGTGACAACCTGATCGCCAGCGTGAGAGCCCATCTGCCTCTCATGCACCGGTATGTGGAACTTCGGAAGCGCCTGCTCGGCGTGGACGAGCTGCACATGTACGATGTCTATGTCCCCATCGTCAGCGACTATTCCGTCAGCATTCCCTATGAGGAGGCGAAAGAGATCACGCTGAAGGCGCTTGCCCCGCTGGGGGAGGAGTATGTCTCCGTGGTGCGCAGGGCCTACGAGGAGAGATGGATCGATGTCGTCGAGAACGAGGGCAAACGGAGCGGCGCCTATTCATCATCGGGCGTATACGGTGTTCATCCCTACATGCTCCTCAACTACAACGGGACGCTGGATGACGTCTTTACCCTCATCCATGAGATGGGGCATTCGATGCATACCTGGTATTCGACGCACGCCAGGACGCTGCTGGATTCAGAATACGTGATCTTTGTAGCGGAGGTGGCTTCGACCACGAATGAGATCCTGCTGCTGGAGTACCTGCTCGCGAACGCGTCCTCCGGGGAGGAGGAGGCCTACCTGATCAATCATTATCTTGAGAGCTTCAAGGGGACTCTCTTCCGGCAGACCATGTTTGAGGAGTTCGAGAGGAAGACGAACGATATGGGCCTGGGTGGCGCGCCCCTTACCGCGGATGCGCTGAGCGGTGTCTACAGGGAACTCAACCGGGATTACTTCGGCCCCTCGATGGCCGAGGATCCTCTGATCGGCTATGAGTGGTGCAGGATCCCGCATTTTTACCTCAACTTCTACGTATACCAGTACGCGACCAGCTTCTCGGCGGCCGTCGACATCGCGCACAGGATCCTGAAGGAGGGCGCGCCGGCGGTGGAGCGCTATATCAGGTTTTTAAGCAGCGGATGCACGCAGGACCCGGTCAGCCTCCTGAAGATCGCGGGCGTGGATCTCTCGTCGCCGGCTCCCATCGACCGCGCGCTCGATGTCTTTGAGGAAGCCCTCGGCCGCATGGAACAGCTGGTGGAAAGGTGAGTTCTTGCGGCATGCCCTTTACGAATATTTGACATAATGGTACAATATCGGTATTAGTGAAAACAGGCGCCTCGCGCCGCAGCGCAGGGAGGGTTTGCGTGATGTTGAAGGATGGAAAAGTTTGGATAGCGAAAAATGACGCGGGAGAAGACATCTTTCTTCTTCCTGAGATGGCGAACAGGCACGGATTGATCGCCGGCGCCACCGGTACCGGCAAAACGGTGACATTAAAGGTCATGGCAGAGGCGTTCAGCGACATGGGCGTGCCTGTCTTCATGGCGGACGTCAAGGGAGACCTCGCCGGTACGATCAAAGCCGGCGCGGACAGCGAAGACATGCAGGCAAGAATCGAAAGGTTCGGCCTTGCGGATGCCGGGTTCTCCTATCAGGGTTATCCCTGCACTTTGTATGATATCTACGGCGAGAAGGGCATCCCGCTGCGCACGACGGTCTCCGAGATGGGCCCCGTGCTTCTGGCGAGGATCCTGGAGCTGAACGAGCTGCAGACGGACGTGCTCTCGATCGTCTTCAAGATCGCCGATGACAACGGCCTTCTCCTGATCGACCTGAAAGACTTAAAGTCGATGCTCAACTATGTGAATGAGAACAGCAGCGCGTTCGCGGCGGATTACGGAAAGATCATGCCCGCGACGATCGGCGCCATCATGCGCGCGGTCGTGGCGCTCGAGGTCGCCGGCGGCGACAAATTCTTCGGAGAGCCGGCCCTGAATACCAGCGACTGGCTGGCTGTCGGAGAGGGCGGCAAAGGCATGATCAGCATTCTCGACAGCGAGAGCCTGATCAACAACGGAAAGCTGTATTCCACCTTCCTGCTCTGGCTCCTTTCCGAACTCTTCGAGCTGCTTCCCGAGGTGGGCGATCTTCCGAAGCCGAAGCTGATCTTCTTCTTTGATGAAGCGCATCTGCTCTTCAAGGATACGCCCAAGTCCCTGATGGACAAGATCGAGCAGGTCGTCAAGCTCGTCCGCTCGAAGGGCGTCGGTGTTTATTTCGTGACCCAGACGCCGAAGGACATCCCGGACGGCGTGCTCTCCCAGCTGGGCAACAAAGTGCAGCACGCGCTGCGCGCCTACACGCCCGCCGATCAGAGAGCCGCGAAGGCTGCCGCGACGGCCTTCCGCGTCAATCCCGCGTTTGATACCTACGATACGCTGCTTGAGCTCGGCACCGGCGAGGCCCTGGTCTCCGTGCTCGGCGAGGATGGCATTCCGGGCATGGTGGAAAAATGCGCCATCCTGCCGCCGCAGAGCTTTATGGGAGCGATCTCGGATACAGAGAGAGATCAGGCAATTAAGATGAGCCTTCTCTACGGCAAGTACGCGACCCCCGAGGATCCGGATTCGGCCTATGAATTCCTTCTGAGGATGGGGCTGGAGAAGGAGGAGCAGGCCGCGCAGGCCGCCGCGGAGGCGGAGGCTGCCAAGGAGGCTGCGCTGGAGGCCAAGGAGCTGGCCAAAGAGGAAGCGCGGCTCGCGAAAGAGAAAGAAAGAGAACAGCGCGAGAAAGAGCGCGCGATGAGGCAGGTCGCCTCATCTGCGACCGGCACGATCGGCCGCAAGGTCGGCCAGACGGTCGGCGGCACCTTCGGTTCCTTCGGAAAGACGCTCGGCGGAAACGTCGGCGCAAGCCTCGGCAGAGGGCTCCTCAGCACTTTGTTCCCGAAGAAATAATTGCTGCCGGCGTGCCCCGGCAGGGGCCGGAAGGCCGGAGCGTGAAAGCATACCCGAACCGCCGCAGCCTGCTGTGGGGCGCTCCCTTGCGGAGCATCCCGCCGGGCTGTGGCGGTCTGTCGGTAAAGCGGATATTAAGGAGAGAAAAGAAAGATGGAAATAGTATGCCTTGACCTTGAGGGAGTCCTGGTCCCCGAGATCTGGATCGCATTTGCGAAAGAGAGCGGGATCCCCGAGCTGAAAAGAACGACAAGAGATGAGCCGGATTACACAAAGCTGATGAACTGGCGGATCAGCGTCCTTAAAGAACACGGACTCGGACTTCCCGAGATCCGGGACGTGATCGGAAGGATCGACCCGATGCCCGGCGCGCGGGAGTTCCTCGACGAGCTGCGGGAGATCACGCAGGTCATCATCATCAGCGATACGTTCACGCAGTTCGCGGGGCCGCTGATGAAAAAACTGGGGCGCCCGACTCTTTTCTGCAACTCGCTGAATGTCGCCGAAAACGGAGAGATCACAGGCTTTACCCTCCGCGCGAAGGAGTCAAAACTGACCACGGTGCGCGCGCTGCAGTCGGCAGGCTTTGAGACGATCGCCGCAGGGGACAGCTACAATGACCTTGCAATGATCCGCGCCGGCAAGGCAGGCTTCCTGTTCAAAAGCACGCCGCAGATCATCGCGGACAATCCGGACCTTCCCGCCTTCGAGACTTATGACGAGCTTCTCGGAGCGATCAGGGAAGTGCTCTAAGGAAGATAGAACCAGAGAAGGAAAGGTTGGAGAAAAGAATATGCTGGCTTCAAAACTGCTGGAGAGAGTGGACTACCGGCTGGTCGCCGGGACGACGGACGTGGATGTGACCTCGATCGAGAACGATTCAAGAAAGGTGCGGGAGGGCTCCCTGTTCTTCTGCATCCGGGGAGCGGTCTCCGACGGTCATGACTACATCACCGACGTGATCGAAAAAGGCGCGGGGGTCCTGATCGTCGAGAAGGAAGTCCCGGTACCGGAGGGCGTGACCGAGATCCTCGTAAAGGATTCCCGCATGGCGATGGCGCTGATCGCCGCCGCCTGGTATGACTATCCCGCCGAGAAGATGCACGTGATCGGCGTGACGGGGACAAAGGGAAAGACGACGACCACCTATATGATCAAGTCCATTCTGGAGGCGGCGGGCCACAAGGTCGGCCTGATCGGGACGATCGAGGCGATCATCGGGGACGAGGTGATCCCCGCCAGCCACACGACGCCGGAGTCCGTCATCATTCAGTCGTACTTCCGACGGATGCTGGACGAGGGGATCCGCATCTGCGTGATGGAGGTCTCATCGCAGGCGCTGAAGCTGCACAGGACGGCCGGATTCCTCTTTGAGATCGGCGTATTCACCAACATCGAGCCGGATCATATCGGCCCGGCGGAGCACAGCAGCTTTGAGGAATACCTGGAGTGCAAGAGCCGTCTCTTCAGACAGTGCAGGATCGGGATCTTCAACCAGGACGATCCCCATCTGGAGGAGATCCTGCGCGGTCACACCTGTTCCGTGGAGACCTTCGGTCTCGGGGAGCGGGCGGACCTTCGCGCGACGGATCTGGATCTGTTTCACGGGGAGGGGCGCCTGGGAATCTCCTTCCGTACTGAAGGGATGATGGAGATGCAGGTGGACGTGGACATCCCCGGCCGTTTCAGCGTATACAACGCCCTGACCGCCATCGCGGTCTGCCGCCACTTCGGCGTTCCCGCGGAGGATATCGTTTCCTCGCTCCGGGGGATCAGCGTGAAGGGACGTGTGGAGCTGGTGAAGGTGTCCGACGACTTTACCCTGATGATCGACTACGCGCACAACGCGATGGCGCTGGAGAGCCTGCTGACAACGCTGCGGGAATATAAGCCCCACCGCCTCGTCTGCCTCTTCGGCTGCGGCGGGAACCGCGCGAAGAGCCGCCGCTTTGAGATGGGCGAGATCTCAGGAAAGCTTGCCGACCTGACGATCATCACCTCCGACAATCCGCGCTATGAGGATCCGGAGGCGATCATGGACGATATCGTGACCGGGATGGAGAAGACGGACGGAAAGTACGTCAGGATCAGCGACCGGAAGGAGGCGATCGCCTACGCGATCGCGCACGGCGAGCCGGGAGACATCATCGTACTCGCCGGGAAGGGTCATGAGGATTATCAGGAGATCTGCGGAAAGAAGTACCCGATGGACGAGAGGGTCCTGATCCGCGAGATTCTGGAAGGATAAAATGCAGGAATTATATGCGGATGTGATCATCGATATCTCCGCGGAGCGGCTCGACCGGACATTCCAGTACCGGGTCCCCGAAGAAATGCGGGGGCAGATCGAGACCGGAAGCGTCGTGGAGATCCCCTTCGGGGCCGGAGACCGCACGGTGCGGGGCTATGTGACCGGCCTTGGCGGGGAAACGCGCATTCCCCCCGAAAAGATCAAGGACATCGGGAGGGTGCTTACGGACGCCGCCGACGCGGATGCGAACCTCGTATGGCTGGCCGGATGGATGCGGCAGCGGTACGGCTGTTCCATGAGCCAGGCGCTGCGCACGGTGCTGCCCGTAAAGCGCAGGGTCGCGCGGCGCAGGGAGCGGTATCTGGTGCCCGCCGCGGATGAGGAGACGGCGGCAGCGGCGCTCGAAGAGTATAAGAGAAAACATTTCGCGGCCAGGGCGAGGGTGCTCGAGGCCGTGATGGAAGAAGGCAGGCTCCCCTGGAGCCTTGCCGCGGACAGGCTGAGCATGACGGCGAAGGTCGCCGGCGCCCTGGAGGAGGCCGGCCTGATCCGCATAGAAGAAGGCGCTGAGGGCTTCGCGCCCTCCTCCGGCGAGGACCGCGTCAGCCTGAATGAGGGGCAGGAGAAGGCGCTGCGGCAGATCAGCGCCGGCTGGGAGACGGATCTGGCGGGGAACTTCCTTCTCTACGGCGTGACCGGAAGCGGGAAGACAGAGGTCTACATGGCCCTGATCGAAAAATGCATCGCGATGGGCCGGCAGGCCATCGTCCTGATCCCGGAGATCGCTCTCACCTATCAGACGGTGATCCGGTTTTCCCACCGCTTCGGCGACAGGGTGGCCGTCATGAATTCCAGACTGTCGGAGGGCGAGCGGTGTGAGCATATGGCGAAAGCCAGGGACGGGAGGATCAGCGTCATGGTCGGGCCAAGGTCCGCGCTGTTCGCGCCCTTCCCGAATCTGGGCCTGATCATCGTGGACGAGGAGCATGAGCCCGCCTACGAGAGTGAGAAATCGCCGCGCTACCACGCGCGGGAAGCAGCCTTCGCAAGGGGAGAAAGAGAAAAGGCAGTCGTTGTGCTGGGCTCCGCGACCCCTTCCATGAAGGCCTATTATATGGCGCAGCACGGAGCCATCGGTCTGGTGACGCTTCCGGAGCGCGCGGGCAGCGCGCGGATGCCGGAGGTCTCCGTCGTCGACATGCGCCGGGAGCTGCGCGAGGGAAACCGTTCCATCGTGAGCCGGGAGCTTGCGGACCGCCTGCAGCAGACGCTGGACGCGGGACAGCAGGCAATGCTCTTTATCAACCGCAGAGGGTACGCGGGCTTTCTCTGCTGCCGGGGCTGCGGAAAAGTGATCCAGTGTCCCCACTGCGACGTTTCCCTGACCTGGCACCGCGACGGGCAGATGGTCTGCCATTACTGCGGATATACGCAGCCGGCGGTGCGCATTTGTCCCCACTGCGGCTCATCGCACATCGGGACCTTCCGCGCGGGGACAGAGCAGATCGAGGAGGAGGTGGGACGCCTCTTTCCGAAGGCGCGACTGCTCCGGATGGATCTTGACAGCACAAAGGGCAAGGAGGGACACGCGAAGATCCTGTCCGCCTTTGCCGAGCATGAGGCGGATATCCTGATCGGCACGCAGATGATCGTCAAGGGGCATGACTTCCCGGACGTGACGCTGATGGGCATCCTCGCGGCGGACCTGTCTCTCCATGTGGCAGATTACCGCGCGGCGGAGCGCACCTTCCAGCTGCTCACACAGGCAGCGGGCCGGGCAGGCCGGGGGGACGTCCCCGGACATGTGGTCATCCAGACCTACGACCCGGAGCATTACAGCATCCGCGCCGCGGCCGCGCAGGATTACGAAGCATTTTACCGGGAGGAGCTCACCTACCGCGAGATGGGCGGCTACCCGCCCGCGGGAACGCTGACCGCCATCCATCTGAGCTGCCCGGACAGGGAACTGCTGGAGAAAGCCTGCGGATATCTGGCGCTGTTTATCCGCGGGCAGATCCGGTGCAGGGGGCTTACGGTCCTGGGCCCGACGGACGAAGCGGTCGCGAAGATCCAGGACATCTACCGCAAGGTGATCTATATCAAACATGCCGACAGGGCCGTGATGAGCTCTGTGATCAGCATGATCGGCAGGTATATAGCGGCAAACGAGGGCTTTGCCCCTCTGACCGTCACATTTGAAGCAGACTGAGAGGAGAAAAAAATGGCACTTCGTCAGATTCGGTTCGAGGGAGATCCCGTTCTCGAAAAAAATTGCAGGGAAGTAAAAGAGATGACGCCCAGGCTCGTGGAACTGGTCGGCGACATGCTCGAGACGATGCACGCGGAGCAGGGCGTGGGCCTTGCGGCGCCGCAGGTCGGGATCCTTCGCAGGATCGCGGTCGTAGATATCGGCGAGGGGGGGCCGGGCCCCATCGTTCTTGTGAATCCGGTCATCCTGTCCAGCGAGGGCGAGGTGACGGACAATGAGGGCTGCCTTTCCGTTCCGGGCAAGGCGGGCAAGGTGACCCGTCCGCAGAAGATCTGCGTGCGCGCGTTCAATGAGAAGATGGAGCCCTTCGAGATGGAGGCGGAGGATTTCCTCGCCAGGGCGATCTGCCATGAGATGGACCATCTGGACGGCGTCCTCTATGTGACGAAGGTCACCGGAGGCCTCTTCGACGTCGGTGAGGACGAGGACGACGAATACGACGAGGACGAGGACGCTGCCAAGGCAGCAGATGCCGGCGAAACCGCCGGAGAGGAGACGGACGGGCAGTGATGAGAGTTGTATTTATGGGATCACCGGACTTTGCGGTGCCCACGCTGAACGCGCTTACAGGCTCGGGGCATGAGGTCGCGGGCGTCTTTACGCAGCCCGACCGCCCGAAGGGACGGAGCGGCGCCGCGCAGATGACGCCGGTCGCCGCGGCGGCCGAGGCCTCCGGGATCCCTGTCTGGAAACCCGTAAAGATAAGAGAACCGGAGGCCGCAGCCAAGGTGCGGGCCCTTGCGCCCGACGTGATCGTGGTCGTCGCCTTCGGGCAGATCATCCCGGAGGAGATCCTGCAGATCCCGCGCTATGGCTGCGTCAACGTGCACGCGTCGCTTCTTCCCGCCTGGCGGGGAGCCGCGCCCATCCAGTGGTCCGTGATCAGCGGGGATGCGGAGAGCGGCGTGACGACCATGCGGATGAACGCGGGGCTCGACACGGGCGATATCATCCTCCAGGAGCGCACGCCCCTGGCGCCGGATGAGACGGGCGGAAGCCTCTTTGACCGGCTTGCGGAAATGGGAGCAAAGCTCCTTCTTCGGACGCTTGACGAGCTGGAGGCAGGGACCGCGGTCTTTACGCCCCAGCCGGCGGAGAGCACGACGCCCTACGCGAAGATGCTCAAAAAAGAGACGGGGCGCATCGACTGGTCCGCGGACGCGGCGTCCATTGAGCGCCTTGTGCGGGGACTTTCACCCTGGCCGAGCGCCTGGACCGTCCTTCGCGGGAAGACAGTGAAGATCTGGTCCGCCGCGGTCAGCGGCGGGGAGGAGAGTGCCTTTGCGCCCGGAGCCGTCCTGCCGTCAAAAGGAAAGCTCCTGGTACAGACCGGCAGCGGGATCCTGGAGATCCGGGAGCTCCAGCTGGAAGGAAAGAAACGGATGGCCGCCGCGGACTTTCTGCGCGGCTTTAGCCTGGAGGAGGGTGAGCTCCTCGGGGAGGGTACGAAGTGAAGGATGCAGTGGATCTGCGGGAGATCTCGCTCGGAGTCCTGATGGAGATCACGGAGGAGGAAGGCCTCAGCCATGTCGTCCTGCGCCGGGTGCTGGAGAAGTATCAGTATCTGGACAAGAGGGACAGGGCCTTTATCACCAGGGTCTGCGAGGGAACGCTCGAGGATATGCTCCTGATCGACTATATCATCGAGAGCTTTTCGAGAGTGCCGGTGAACAATATGAAGCCGCTGATCCGGAATCTGATGCGGATGAGCGTCTATCAGCTCCGGTTCATGGACAGTGTCCCGGATTCCGCCGTCGTCAACGAGGCGGTGAAGATCGCGCAGCGGCACGGTTTTTACAACCTGAAGGGATTTGTCAACGGCGTTCTCAGGAACATCGCGAGAAATCAGGATAAGATCGTATGGCCGGACAGGGAGGAGGATCCCTACAGATACCTTTCCGTGATGTATTCGATGCCCCAGTGGATCGTGGAGCGCTGGGCCGCGCAGTTCGGCCTGGAGACGACGGAGACGGTGCTCAGGCAGTTCCATGAGCCCGCGCCGACGACCGTGCGCTGCATCACCGAGAAGGCTTCGGTCTCCCAGGTGATCGCGGAGCTGGAGGGGCAGGGGATCACCGTGAAGCGGCATCCCTACCTCGACTACGCGCTGGAGATCTCCGGCTACAACTATCTGCAGGCAGTCAGCGCCTTCAAGAAGGGCTGGATCCAGGTGCAGGACATCAGCTCCATGATGGTGGCGGAGGTCGCGGCCCCCAACTGGAGGGACGTCTGCATCGACGTGTGCGCCGCGCCGGGCGGCAAGGCCCTGCATCTTGCGGAGAAGCTTCGCGGGAGCGGCTCCGTTCAGGCCAGGGACATCTCGGAGACGAAGGTCGAAATGATGCGCGAGGCCATCGAAAAGAGCGGGCTCGCGAATATAGAAGCCATGGTCCGCGACGCGGTGATCTACGATGAGAGCGCCGTGCGGACCGCGGATATCGTGCTTGCCGACGTGCCCTGCAGCGGGCTGGGCGTGATCGGGCGCAAGCAGGACGTAAAGTATAAGATGACGCCCGCGCGCCAGCAGGAGCTGATCCGCCTCCAGCGGCAGATCCTGCACACCGTGCAGAACTATGTAAAGCCCGGCGGGACGCTGATCTACAGCACCTGCACGATCGGCGCCGACGAGAACCAGATGAATGTCAAATGGTTCCTCGAGAACTACCCCTTCGTTCTCGAGAGCATAGACGGATACCTGTGCCCGGAGCTTCGGGACAGGACGACGAAGGGAGGCTTCCTGCAGTTTTTGCCGGGAGTCCACAGATCGGACGGGTTCTTCCTCGCGCGTCTGCGCAGGAGAGGCTGACCGTAAAGAGAGCGGGAGGAGCGGCATGGAGACCAGAGGAAAGGAGCAGCTGCCGGACCTGCGCGCCATGACCTTTGAGGAGACGGCCGCGCTGATCGGAAGCATGGGGGAGAAGCCCTACCGGGCGTCCCAGCTGTTTGGCTGGCTGCACGCGCGCATGGCGGCCTCCTTCGACGAGATGACGGACCTTTCCGCCGATCTTCGCGGAAGGCTCGCGGAGCAGACCCGCCTGGTCACCCTCGAGGCCGTGGAGGTGAAGTGTTCCGCGAAGGACGAGACAAAGAAGTTCCTCTTTGCCCTTCCGGACGGAAATATCATCGAGAGCGTGCTGATGAAATACAAATACGGCTGGTCCGTCTGCATCTCGTCGCAGGTCGGCTGCCGGATGGGCTGCCGCTTCTGCGCGTCCACGCTGCAGGGGAAGACAAGGGACCTTTCCGCCTCGGAGATGCTGGAGCAGATCTACAGGATCAGCGTCCTTGAGGGCATCCGGATCTCCCACGTCGTCGTGATGGGAGCGGGGGAGCCCCTGGACAACTATGACAATCTGCTGCGGTTCATCCGCCTTCTCTGCGATCCGAAGGGAGCGGGCCTCAGCGGCCGCGCCATCACCGTGAGCACCTGCGGCCTTGTCCCGCAGATCTATGATCTCGCGAAGGAGGATCTGCAGATCACGCTGGCCCTCTCGCTGCACGCGCCCACCCAGGAAAAACGCGTCCGGCTGATGCCCATCGCCCGGAAATATCCGCTGCCGGAGGTCATAAAGGCCTGCCGCGCCTACGAGCAGGCGACGGGCCGGAGGATCACCTTCGAATACAGCCTTGTGCGCGGAGAAAATGACACCGATGAGGATGCCGCCCATCTTGCGCGTCTCCTTAGGGGGATCCGCTGCCACGTCAACCTCATTCCGGTCAATCCCGTAAAAGAGAGAGAGTACCGCGCGCCGGACCGCAGGGCGGTCCTGGCGTTTCAAAATAAACTTGAAAAAAGCGGAATAAATGTTACTATTAGAAGAGAAATGGGCACGGATATCGGCGGCGCCTGCGGTCAGCTGCGGAAGAGTTATCTGGAGGAAAAAGAGAAGGAATGAGATCCTTTTGTTTGACGGACACGGGAAGACGGCGCAGCATAAATCAGGATTATGTTTACGCCTCTGACCAGCCGGTAGGCAGACTTTCCAATCTATATATCGTGGCGGACGGCATGGGGGGCCATAATGCCGGAGATCTTGCATCGAGATGTACAGTTGAAACGATGGTGGATTACATTGCGGGAGCTTCGGAGAAGTTCCCGATTTCGATTCTTAAATCCGCTGTAGAGGCGGCGAACAGCGCCGTCCTCGAAAGAGCCGCCCAGGACAAAGACCTTGAGGGGATGGGGACGACCGTCGTCGCCGCCACGGTCCGGGACGGATGCCTGTATATCGCCAATGTCGGAGACAGCAGGCTTTATCTGATCGGGGAGGAGATCAGCCAGATCACGGTGGATCATTCCCTTGTGGAAGAGATGGTGCGGGCAGGGCAGCTGGCCCGGGAGGAGGTCCGCAGCCATCCTGAGAAAAACATCATCACGCGGGCGGTCGGTGTCAGTGGAACGCTGAAGGTAGACCTGTTCGACGTGGACCTGGATCCGGGAGACCGGATCCTCCTGTGTACAGACGGGCTGACGAATATGGTGGAGGATGGGGAGATCTCCCGTATCGTCAGGAAGGAAACGACACTGGAGTCAGCGGCCCGCAGGCTGGTCGCGAGCGCGAACTTAAACGGCGGCAAGGATAACATTTCAGTCGTACTTGCGCAGCAACCGGCGGAGGGGTGAGGATAAGGGTATGTTAAAGCCAGGGTATTTTCTACAGAACCGATATGAGATCATAAGCTGCATAGGTTCCGGCGGTATGGCTGACGTGTACAAGGCGAAGGACCATAAGCTCAACCGCCTGGTGGCGATCAAAATGCTGAAGGAGGAGTACCGCGCCGACGGCGCCTTTGTGTCCAAATTCAGGGTGGAGGCGCAGGCCGCGGCGGGACTGACGCACGCCAATATCGTAAACGTCTACGACGTAGGCGAGGAGAACGGCGTCAACTTCATCGTCATGGAGCTTGTGGAGGGCATTACGCTCAAGGAGTACATTGCCAAGAAGGAAAAACTCCCGGTGCGGGAGGCGACGAGCATCGCCCTTCAGGTGGCTGCCGGACTTGAGACGGCGCACGCGAACGGGATCATCCACCGCGACGTGAAGCCGCAGAATATCATCATTTCCGTCGACGGCAAAGCGAAGATCGCCGATTTCGGGATCGCGCGGGCCGCGACTTCCAATACGATCAATTCCTCTGTCATGGGCTCCGTGCACTACTGCGCGCCGGAGCAGACAAGAGGAGGCTACAGCGACGCGAAGAGCGACATCTACTCGATGGGCATCGTGATGTACGAGATGGTCACGGGGCGCGTTCCGTATGACGGAAGCAGCACCGTGGAGGTCGCCCTGAAGCACCTGCAGGAGGAGATGATCCCCCCGCGCAGGCTGAATCCGGAGGTCCCCTTCAGTACCGAGCAGATCATCCTGAAATGTACGCAGAAAAGTCCCGACAGGCGCTACGCCAATATGTCGGAGCTGATCAGGGACCTGAAGCAGTCGCTGGTGGATCCGGACGGGAATTTTGTGACCATTCCGACGGTCAGCCGGGATGCGCAGACAAAGATGCTCTCCAAAGACGAAGTCTCCCGGATCAAGCAGGGGGCCGTCATGCCCTCCTACAGCGAGAGGCAGCGCGGCAGCGCGCTCGAAGAGCTGGAGAGAGAGGAGCACGGCGCCCGCGAGGAGATGCAGCGGCGGGAGCGCGAACGGAAGAGAAAGCAGGCAGCGGAAAACGACTCCGGAGAGAGGATCGTCCTGGTCGTGAGCATCGTGGCGGCGCTGATCATCGGCGCGATCGCGATCTTCCTGATCGGCCATGTGACGGGCCTGTTCGGAGAAAAGCGGACGCCTGATGCTCCCAAGGAGACCTCGGCGCCTGCCATGGTGGAAGTCCCCGATATCCGCGGAAAGACAGAGAGTGAGGCGAAGGAGATGCTTCGCGGCCTCGGCCTCGGCTTTAAATATACCGGTGAGACCGCCTCGGACAGCTACGGGGCCGGACAGGTCGCCGTTCAGAGCGTGGAGGCGGGCACCGCAGTCGCGCCGAACACCACGGTGAGCTATCAGATCAGCACGGGTCCGTCAACGACACTGACCATCCCGGATCTCACGGGCCGTTCCCTGAGCGATGCGCAGGCGGCGCTCGACAGCATGGAGCTCACCTATCAGGTCGATACGACAAGGTACAGCGATACCGTGCAGCAGGGATATGTCCTCACGACCAATCCCGGACCGGGCTCGAGCGTGCGCGCGGGCGACGTGGTGACGATCTATGTCAGCCAGGGTCCGGACAGCACGGTCGTACAGGTGCCGGATATGCGCGGCAAGTATGTGGATGACGCCAATGCGGTCCTCAGCAATCTGGGACTGTATGTCTATATCGTAACGGAATATTCGGATACGGTCGCGAAGGGCCTGGTCATTGACCAGGATGTGGAGCCGGCCAGCACGGTCCGCACAGGCACCGCGGTCACGGTCATCGTCAGCGCGGGCAGCGCGGACGACGCGGGACAAAGCGGGAGCGGCGGCAGCTGGATGTGCGCGGCGCAGCTTCTCGCGCCGGCTGACTGGGACGGAGAGCCGGTCCGCATTATCCTGGAGCAGAACGGCGAGGAGACGACCATCTTCGAAGGGACGACCACCTTCCCCTACTTCCTGAACGTCCAGGGGCAGCCGGGCATCGCCGAAGGAACGGTGACCATCTACACCCTGGATCCGTCCAGCCTGGATATTATTTCAACGACGATCTATAGCGGGATCGAATTCGATCAGGTACAGTAATGCAGGGAAAGATCATTAAAGGAGTCGGAGGCTTTTATTACGTCTGCGGACCGGACGGGACCGTGTGGGAGTGCAGGGCCCGCGGCGTATTCCGCAGGCAGGGGGTAAAACCGCTCCCCGGCGACGACGTCATCATCAGCATCATCAGCGAAGAGGAGCACACCGGCAGCGTGGACGACATCCTGCCGAGAACAAACGAGCTTGTGCGGCCTGCCTCCGCGAACGTAGACCAGGCGCTGGTCGTCTTTGCGGCGGACCGCCCTGCACCCAACTTAAACCTGCTGGACCGTTTTCTGCTCTCCATGTCCGTGATCGGGCTGCCGGTCGTGATCTGCATCAACAAATGGGATCTTGCCGCCCCGGGGCTTGGGGAAAAGCTTACGGAATGTTATCAGGGCAGCGGCTGCCCCCTCATCTTTATGAGCGTGCTTACGGGGGAGGGCCTTGCCGAGGCGGACGCGGCCCTGACGGGAAAGACCACGGTCGTGGCCGGACCCAGCGGCGTCGGCAAATCTTCGTTCACGAACTATATCCAGCCGGAGGCGCTGATGGAGGTCGGCGAAGTGAGTGCCCGCATAGGGCGGGGCAGACAGACCACCCGTCACACCGAGCTGGTCCGGGTCCGGGAGGACACCTATTTTATGGACACCCCCGGCTTCGGTTCCCTGTTCCTGCCGGAGATCGAGCCCGGCGAACTGGAAAGGCTCTGGCCGGAGGCGGCCCCCTACAGGGACCGGTGCCGCTTCCAGGGCTGCATGCATATCAGCGAGCCGGACTGCGCGGTAAAGGAAGCCCTTGCGGAGGGAAAGATCAGCGCTTCGCGCTATGAGAATTACTGCCTGTTTGCGGAGGAACTGAAAAACAGAAAAAAGTACTGAAGACCAGGAAGGAGAGAAAGACATGATTATTCTGGCCCCATCCATCCTTGCCGCGGATTTCGCAAAACTCGGAGATCAGATCAGGGAAGCGGAAGAAGCCGGCGCGCAAGTTCTCCACATTGACGTGATGGACGGGATGTTCGTGCCGAGCATCTCCCTGGGAATGCCGGTCATTTCAGCCATCCGTCCCGTGTCGGGCATGGTCTTTGACGTACATCTGATGATCCGGCAGCCCGAGCGCTACATTGACGCCTTCGCGGACTGCGGGGCGGACATCATTACGATCCACGCCGAGGCGTGCACGCACCTTGACCGCACTCTGGACGCCATTCATGCCAGAGGACTGAAGGCGGGCCTTGCGCTCTGCCCCTCCACACCGCTTGGTGTCCTCGACTATCTCTGGGACAAGGTCGACATGGTCCTTCTGATGACTGTCAACCCCGGCTTCGGCGGGCAGAAGTACATCCCCGCCATGACGGAGAAGATCGCCGCTCTCAAAGAGATGAGCCGCGCAAAGGGAAAAGACATCGATATAGAGGTGGACGGCGGCATTAACGAAAGTACGCTCAGGACCGTCCTTGAAGCCGGCGCCAACGTCTGCGTGGCCGGCTCCGCCGTATTCGGCGGGGACGTGACCGGAAAGGTAAAAAGCTTCCTCGGCATCATGAAGGAGTACGGAGAGATCGGATGAGCGAAAAGGCATTTGCATCGGAAACAAAGCGGGCGCCCGGAAGGGCGCTCGTCATCAGCGGCGGCAGCGTGGACGAAGCGCTGGCGCTGCGTTTTTTCAGGGAGGAGAGCCTTCTTCCGTCCCTTACGGTCGCGGCGGACCGCGGTCTGGAATTCTTTGCCGCCCACGGCATAAAGCCCGATATCATCGTCGGAGATTTTGACTCCGCGGGCAGCGGACTGCCCGAAAAGTATGCGCAGGATCCGTCGGTGGAGATCCTCAGATACATTCCGGAAAAGGACAGCACGGACACCGAGCTTGCCCTTGCGGCGGCCATCGGGCGCGGCTTTGCCGGGATCGACCTCCTCGGCGCCACGGGCACGCGGCTGGACCACGTGTGCGGAAACATCCAGCTCCTCTCCTGGGCTGCGGCCCGCGGAGCGCAGGTCCGCATCCTGGATCCGCACAACCGGGTCTGCCTGAAACAGGAACCCTTTGTCATCCGCCGGGATCTTCAGTGGGGGAGCTTCATCTCCCTGTTTGCGTACGGCGGCCCCGTCACGGGCCTTACCCTGCGGGGTTTTAAATACGAAACGGAAAACCTCCTCCTGACCACCGGGGAGACCCGGGGCGTCAGCAACGAGATCACTGCCGAAGAAGGCCATGTATCCTTCACGTCGGGGAGCCTTCTCGTGATGGAGACGAAGGATTAAAGCAGCCGGCGAGCGCCGGCGGATCAAAAAACAGCCCGCGCGCCGGACGGCATGCGGGCTGCTCGATTCAATTATAAACGGACTTCGACGGGGAAGGGCAGAAGGTCAAGCACATCCTTCTGCAGGTCTACGCCGGGATACACCTCGATCAGGCGCAGCCCTGCCTCGCACAGCATGAACACGCACCTTTCCGTGATGTACAGGACGCGCTGCCCGTTCCGGACGGCCCGTTTTGCCGAGAAACTGACGCTCCGGACCTTCTCCACGAACTTCGGAACAGATCCGTTCTGATGGATGGTCACGGTCTCTTTTTTGCGCGTCGCGACAAGCCCCTTCGTGTTAAAGGACATACAGAAGACAACGTTGGGCGTCCGCGCCGTGATGTTCGCGAACCCTCCGATCCCGGAGAAGTTGCCCGGCCCCCGGTGGGCGTTGACGTTGCCGAAACGGTCTACCTCGAAGGCGCCCATAAAGCAGATGTCCAGGCCGCCGTTGTCATAGAGGTCGAACTGGTTTGCCATATCGTAGACGGAGGTGGCGCCGATCATGGCGCCGAATACCGCCCCGGAGGCGGGGAAGCCGCCGATGCCGCCCGATTCCACGGTCATCGTGATCTGCCCGAGAACGCCGCTGCGTCTGGCGTATTTGGGGATGGTCTCCGGGATCCCGATGCCGATATTGACGATATCGTCCGGGCGCAGTTCCTTTGAGGCGCGGCGGCCGATGATATCGTGCGCGGGGTTCGTCTCGCGCCGGACCTGGCTGTGCTCCTCGATCATCTCGAACCAGGCGCGCCATTCTTCATAGGGCACCTCGAAGCTGCCGGTGAGAGCGCGGTAGGCGACGGGCCGTTCCTCCGGCTCCGTCACGACGATCACATCCACGAGGCAGCCCGGGATGATCGTGTTTCTGGGGCGGGCCGGCGTCGTGACCAGACGGTCCACCTGTACGATCACCTTGCCGTGGTTCGCCTTGACGGCCTGGCAGATGGACAGCGCGTCACCGGACATATACATGTCGTCAAACGAGATATTGCCGCGCCTGTCCGCCGCGGTCCCCTTAATGAGGGCGACGTTCAGGGACGGAAGCGTATAGTAGAGGAATTCTTCTCCTTCGACCTCCACGAGCCTGACCAGGTCCTTGGAGGTGGAGATGTTGTTGATGCCGGGCCCCTCGCGGCGCGGATCCACAAAGATATCAAGACCGACGCGGGAGAGCGCGCCCGGGACACCGCTCGCCTGCGCGCGGATCGCGTGGGAGATGCATCCGAGAGGCAGGTTGTAGGCCTCAAAGCGGTCCTCCGTGACGATCTTTTTGGTGCTGGGCATCGCGCCGAAATGGCCGCAGATCAGGCGGCTGACGGCACCCTCCCGGATGTAGCTCTCGGCGGCGCGGTCCTCGTCCCAGACGCCGAAGCCGGCGCTTGAGACCATCGTGAGACGGCAGGGAGAGCCGGTCTCATGATATCTGCGGTAGATCGCCTCGTGGAGCTCTACGGGATTTTCTATTCCGACAAACGAATTGACGCAGATACAGTCCTCATCTCTGATCAGGGCTGCTGCCTCGTCCGGTGACATGATCTTGTACATCTTCTAATGGTTATCCTCCTGCGTAGTCTGTAGCTTTGGCTCATGCCGTCACCTTCTGAGTATAGCACAGATGGCCCTTCCTGCGATATTACAAAATTGTGCGCCCCTCCTCCCCGTGCGCGGAAGATTTTGTGAAAAGCCGCGCGCGCTTGACGCGGCGGCCAAAACCAGATAAAATAGAAGGACATCCTGAAGGAATTTTGTATCCCAAGGCCGCAGGAGCGGTCCGGAAAGGAGTAGCGCGTGGAGACGAGAGTGGCAGTGATCAGCATCATCATTTCCGAGACAGATCAGGTGGAAAAAGTCAACAGCCTGCTTCATGACTATGCCTCCGGCGTGATCGGACGTATGGGCATTCCCTACAGGGAAAAAGGAGTCAGCATCATCAGCATCGTCATGGACGCGCCGATGAATGAGATCAACGCGCTGACCGGCGCGCTCGGCCGCCTCGAAGGCGTGAGCGCAAAGACGATCTGCGCGGACTAAGGCGTGAAGCCCTGAATAACAGAACAGATACGGATGCAGCATCCTCCTGACGCCGAAACCGAAAGCTTGAGGCGAAAGATGCGGTGCGGACCGGGACCGTCCCGCGGAAGGGACGGAGCAAAGGACCGCGCCCCATTTGGGGGTGCGGTCCTTTTTTTAAGCAGGATCCTGTAAACATTACCGGAGGTATCTATGAAGGTCAGAAAAGACGGCGGACTTACCGCGGCCCAGTCCGTGGTGCTTATCCTGGCGGTGCCCGTGACTGCGGTCATAGCCCTGGGCATCGGCAGGATAAGCATCCCGATGAACGATGTGCTCTCGGTGCTTCTCGGAAAGATCACCGGGAACATGACCGTGGCGGCACTGACGGAAAAGACGATATGGAATCTGCGGGTCCCCCGCATCCTGCTCGCCATCCTTGTGGGGGCGGGGCTCTCGACCGCGGGCTGCTCGTTCCAGAGCCTCTTCGCCAATCCGCTGGCGACGCCGGACACCCTGGGGGTCGCGAGCGGCGCGAGCTTCGGGGCGGCCCTGGGCATTCTGCTTGGACTTCCCTTTACCGGCGTGCAGTGCCTTTCCATGGCAATGGGCCTGGCGGCCGTCGGCCTGACGTGGCTGGCGGGGTCGGGGCGCGGCAGGGGACTCGGCCAGATCGTCCTTGCCGGCATTATGATCGGTTCCCTTTTTTCGGCGCTGGTCTCCTTCACGAAGTTCGCGGCGGACACGGAAAACCAGCTGCCCTCCATCACCTACTGGCTGATGGGCGGCCTTGACAAGGCGGGGTTTCGCGGCCTGCTGATCGGCGGGGCGCCGGTGATCATCGGCATCGCGGTGCTCTGGCTCCTTCGCTGGAAGCTGAACCTGCTTCCCCTCTCGGATGATGAAGCCCGCTCCTCGGGCGTGAATATCGTGCGCCTGCGGATCGTCACGGTCGTCTGCGCCACCATGATCACGGCTTCCTGTGTCTCCATGTGCGGCCAGGTCGGCTGGGTCGGGCTTCTGATCCCGCATATGTGCCGCATGCTCTTCGGCGGCAGCCACCTTGCCCTCATCCCCGCCTGCATCAGCATCGGCGCGGTCTTCATGGTGATCGTGGACACGGCGGCGCGCAGCATGACGGCGGCGGAGATCCCGGTCTCCATCCTCACGGCGATGGTCGGCGCTCCGTTCTTCATCATTCTTATGCGCCGGAGCGGGGGGTGGCAGTATTGAATATCGCAGTTGAGAAAGGATGTTTCTCTTATCCGAAAGGACCGCAGATCCTTCAGGATATCAGTTTTGAGGCAGGATCCGGCGAGATCCTTGCCATCCTCGGACCGAACGGGGCGGGAAAGACGACGCTGCTGCGCTGCCTGACGGGCATGCTGCACTGGGGCAGCGGGAGAGCCTGCCTGGACGGCGAGGATATCCGCTCCATCCCGGAGCGCACCCTCTGGAGCCGCATGGCCTATGTTCCTCAGGCAAGGAGCGCTTCCCAGGTCTACACGGTGTTCCAGACGGTGCTGCTCGGGAGGAGCAGCCGCATCGGCGGCTTTTCGAAGCCCGGGGAGGAGGACCTGGAGGCGGCCTCCAGGGTCCTTGGGATGCTCGGGATCAGTCATCTGGCGGACAAGCCCTGCAGCCAGATCAGCGGCGGGGAGCTCCAGATGGTGCTGATCGCGAGAGCGCTCGCTTCCGGGCCGGAGGTGCTCATCCTGGATGAACCGGAGTCGAACCTGGATTTCAGGAACCAGCTGGTCGTGCTGGATACCATCTCCCTGCTGGCGCAGCAGGGGATGACCTGCATCTTCAACACGCACTACCCGGAGCACGCCCTGCAGCGGGCGCACCGGTCCCTCCTTCTCGCGAAGGGAGGGGAGGCGATCTCCGGGCCGACGACCTCCATCGTCACAAAAGAGAACATAAGGAAAGCCTTCGGGGTGAACGCGGTGATCGGGGAGATCGAGACCCCGGGGCAGACGCTGCGCAGCGTGGTCCCCATGAGTCTTGCGGAAGGCTGTGCGCAGCAGGAGGAGCAGACGGGCAAAAGGCGCGTCATCGCCTCCATGACGATCATCGCGGACAGCAACGATACCGCGCAGCAGATCAACGAGATCCTGCACAGGTACAACCGCCTGCTGATCGGGCGGATGGGCATGCCGCACCGCGGCTGCGGCCTGTACCTGATCAACGTATCGATGGACGGCCCGGAAGCCGATATCCTGGAGGCGGGGCATCTGCTGGGCCTTTTGCCGGGGGTCCGCGTGAAGACAGTGACGGCACAGATAGAGGACACACAGACACAGAACAGATAAGAGATTAAAGGAAAGGGCCGGATATGATCAAACTGGCGGTATACGGAAAAGGCGGAATAGGAAAATCGACGACGGTCTCCAATGTGTCGGCCGCCCTGGCGGACATGGGGTGCCGCGTGATGCAGATCGGATGCGATCCGAAGGCGGACTCTACGGCCGCGCTCTGCGGCGGCGTGCCGGATATTGCGGCGGCAGGGATCAGGGACGGCGGCCCGGTGACGGTCCTCGACCTTGTCCGGCAGAAAAAAGATGATTTTACCCTGGAGGACATGGTCCGCGTCGGTTACGGCGGCGTGATCTGCGTGGAGGCCGGCGGACCGGCCCCCGGCGTTGGCTGCGCGGGGCGGGGCATCATCGCTGCCCTTGAAAAGCTTGCGGAGAAGGGCGCCTACGAGGTCTATCGCCCGGATGTCGTCCTCTACGACGTGCTGGGCGACGTGGTCTGCGGCGGCTTCTCCATGCCGATGCGCGGCGGGTACGCCGATAAGGTCTTTGTGATCACCTCAGGTGAGAATATGGCCATCCACGCGGCGGCGAACATCGCCATGGCCGTGGAGAATTTTAAGGACAGAGGGTACGCGTCCCTCGGCGGGATCATCCTGAACCGGCGGAACGTGAAGGATGAGGAGGCAAAGGTGGAAGAGCTGGCGTCCGATTTCGGGACGAGCGTGATCTCCCGCCTGGACAGGAGCAGCGTCGTGCAGGACGCCGAGGAGCTTGGAAAGACCGTGGTCGAGGCCTTCCCGGACAGTGAGATGGCGGGGCAGTACCGCGCGCTCGCGAAGGCGCTCCTTGAGATCTGCGGAGGTGCGTCATGCTGAGGCGGCCCGGAGAGCCCGGAAGCGGGAGCATCATGGGGCGGCCGGAGGAGATCATGACGCCCATCGGGAAGGCATCCTTCCCGGAGCCCTTCAGGCAGGGCCTTGAATATTCATCTCCCGCGAGGGGGCCATGGAACATCGCGCATACAGGGATGCTCATCCCCGAGGCGCATGAGATCTTCATCTGCGCGGCCAGCTGCCTGCGCGGCGTCGTCCTCTCGGCGGCCGAGATGGGAACGCAGGAGCGTTTTTCCACCGTGGCGGTCCGCGAGAAGGATCTGCTGGACGGCGATATGGAGGAACTGGTCATCGACGGCGTGACGGATATCATTGAGAAACTTCCGGTGAGGCCGCCGGCGGTCCTCGTCTATACGAGCTGTGTCCACCATTTTACGGGCTGCGACCTCGACATGATCCAGAGAAGGATCTCGGAGCGGTTCCCGGACATTGATTTTGTCGACTGCTACATGAACCCGATCATGCGCAAGAGCGGGCTTACGCCCGACCAGAAGATGCGCGCGCAGCTCTACGCGCTTCTGCACAAGAGGCCCCTTCGCCCGGACGCGGCCGCCATCATCGGCAATGATTTTCCGACCGATGAGGCCTCGGATCTGATGGAGCTTCTGAAGGGGAACGGTTTGAAGGTGCATGAGATCACCTCCTGCAGGACCTACGAAGAATACCAGGAGATGGCGGAGAGCTCGTACTACATCTCTTACTATCCCGCGGCTGCGGCCGGCGGGGAGATCCTGGAAAAGCGCCTCGGCGGGAAGCATTTTTATCTGCCGTTCAGCTTCGATGGGGATGAGATAGAGGCCGGCTTTGCCGCGCTTTCAAGCTTCCTCGGCGTGCCCATGCCGGACTTTTCCGAAAAGCGGGCCGCCGTAAAGCACGCGCTCGCGCAGACGCTGGAGACCGTCGGATCGACGCCGGTCGTGATCGACTATACCTTCTGCCCGAGACCGCTTGGGCTTGCGCGCTTCCTTCTGGACGCGGGCTTCTGCGTGGAGCGGGTCTACGTGGACTGCATCTCCGGCGAGGAAAAGCGGGATTTTGTATATCTGCAGGAAAACTACCCGGACCTGACGCTTCTTCCGACGATCCATCCCAAGATGCGCTTTATGGCGCAGGAGAATCCTTCCAGGGTGCTGGCCATCGGCCAGAAGGCCGCGTTTTTCATGAATACGGATCATTTTGTCAACGTCGTTGAGGGCGGCGGCATGCTCGGCTATGAAGCCGCGCTGCGCACGCTCGCCCTGATGAGGGACGCCTTCCTGCACCCGAAGGAAATGAAGAAACTCGTGCAGGAAAAAGCACTGAGATGTGAGGGCTGCTTATGAAACAGACTGCGAGGATCATTTCGACCTATTCGGCGGACGTATTCGGCGTCTGTTCCGCACTTTATGAGCTGGGCGGCATGACGGTGATGCATGACGCCTCCGGCTGCAACGGTACCTACAGCACCCATGACGAGCCGCGGTGGTATGACATGGAGAGCATGGTCTATATCTCCGCGCTTACGGAGATGGAGGCCGTCATGGGGGACGATGAGAAGCTCGTAAACGATATTGCCGCGGCGGCGGCTGACCTGCATCCCCGGTTCATTGCCATTGCAGGGACACCCATCCCCGCGATGACAGGCTTTGACTTTGAGGGGGCGGCCGCGCTCATCGAGCAGCGCACCGGCATTCCCGCCTTCGGCTTTGCGACCACAGGGATGAACACCTATGTGCGCGGCGCTTCCATGGCGCTGGAGGCCTGGGCACGGCGCTTTGTCCGCCGGGATCCCCAGGGAGGGACCGGCGTGGCGCGCAGCTGGGATACGGAAGGCCCCGCTGCGAACATCCTGGGGGTCACGCCGATCGACTTTTCCACCAACGGCACCGATGCTTCGCTCCGGCGCTTTGTAGAAAAGGCAGGCTTTTGCGTCGGCTCTGTCTGGGCGATGGGGAGCGATCCGCGGGAGATGGAGAAAGCCGGGGAGGCCAAGGTGAACCTGGTCGTCTCCGCCGCGGGCCTCGGCGCTGCGGCCGCGCTGCGTGAAATGTTCGGGACCCCGTACGTCATCTGCTTCCCCTGCGGGGAAAAGATGCAGAACGCGGCGGCAGCCCGTCTGCAGGAGGCGGCGCAGAAAAGCACGGTAAGCGTATGCAGAAGCAGTCTTTCCGGCGGGAAAGAGGGGGATGTGCCTCCGGTCGCCGTGATCGGAGAGGGCGTGACAAGCCTGGGCATCGCCTCCGCCATCGAGATGGAGACGGGACTTCGCACCAGTGTCCTTTGCGCGACCGAGTGCGGCAGCGGGATCCTGCGGGATACGGACGCGGTCACGCCGGATGAGGATGACATCATCCCGCAGCTGAAAGGGCGCAGTGTGATCATCGCGGACCCGCTCTACCGGCCCATCTGTCCGGCCGAAGCCAAATTTATATCCCTCCCCTCGGAGGCTTTCTCGGGGAGGATGTTCAGAAGCGAGATTCCCGACCTTGTGCCGGATCTTGGATATATTACAGAAAAGCTTTAAGCAGATTGATCAAAGGAGGTACAAAGACATGAAGAAAAGACTGATCATCCGCACTGTCACCCTGCTTGCCCTGTGCGCCGCGCTTTTTGCGGGCAGCGCCTTTGCGGGCGAGAAAGAGACACATGTGATCACCGATCACGCTGACAATGAGGTGGAGGTCCCCGTGGACATCGACCGGATCGTTGTCTGCGATATCTATCCGCTTCCCAGCGTGCTGACCATCTTTTTTGACTCTTCGGACAAGATCGTGGGAATGCCGGAGGCGAGCCTGACAGCCGCCGCGAACGGCCTGCTCGGCGAGCTCTATCCGGATATTCTGAATGTCGAGACCGGATTTTTGAATGGATCCGACATCAACATGGAAGAACTTCTGGCCCTGGAGCCGGATGTCGTTTTCTACAGCGCGGGCAGCACCGCGATCGGCGACCAGCTCCGCGCCGCGGGGCTTGCGGCGGTCGGCGTATCCGTCAATAAATGGGATTACGACGCGATCGAGACGCTGGACAACTGGATCCTTCTGCTCAGTGAGCTCTTCCCGGACAACGACAAGACACAGATCGTTTCCGAATATTCGCACCGCATCTACGATCTGGTGCAGGAGCGCGTAAAGGACATCCCGGAGGAGGAGAGAGTAAGAGACTTCTTCCTGTTCCAGTACAATGACACGACGCTGATGACCGCCGGAAAGCATTTCTTCGGGCAGTACTGGTCAAACGCGATCGGCGCGGTCAATGTCGCGGAGGAGATCGATCAGGACAATTCCGTCGCCGTGAACATGGAGCAGGTCTACGGATGGAATCCGGAACTGATCTTCATCACGAACTTTACGACGGCCGGCCCGGAGGATCTCTTTGAGAACACGATCGGGGACTATGACTGGAGCGTCGTGGACGCCGTGGAGAACAAGCGCGTTTACAAGATGCCGCTCGGCATGTACAGAAGCTACACGCCCGGCGCGGATACGCCGATCACGCTGCTCTGGCTTGCGCAGACCGCCTATCCGGATCTGTTTGAGGATATCGATATCATCGAAGAAACAGTCAAATACTATCAGGAAGTGTTCGGCGTAGAACTGACGCCGGAGCAGGCAGCTTCCATTTTCTCGCCGGCCGCGGACGCGGGCAGCGGTTTCGCCTACAATAAATAAGGAAAAGGTGTGCGATGGGAATGAACGATACACCGTCCGGAGAGCGGATCCATATCGGCTTTTACGGGCGCCGGAACGCCGGAAAATCGAGCCTGGTGAACGCCGTGACGGGACAGGACCTTGCGGTCGTGTCCGAGGTGAGCGGTACAACCACGGACCCGGTCCGCAAAGCGATGGAGCTTCTCCCGCTCGGGCCGGTCGTGATCATCGATACCCCCGGCTTTGACGATGAGGGAGCACTCGGAGAGCTGCGGATAAAAAAGACGCGGCAGGAACTGAACCGGACGGATATCGCCATTCTCGTGGTGGATGCCGGCGAGGGAATGAAAGAGTGCGACCGTCAGCTGCTTGATCTTTTCAGGCAGAAAGAGATCCCCTATCTGGTCGTCTATAATAAGGCGGACCTTCAGGAAAACGGCGGGGAAGGCTCTGCGGCCGCGGAGGGCGCGGAAGAGCCCTTCTTTGTGAGCGCGCTCACAGGCAGCGGGGTGAATGAGCTCAAGGAGCGGATGGCCCGCATGCTGAAGGCGGACAGCGGGCGAAGGCTCGTCGGCGATCTGCTCGGGCCCGGGCAGCTGGCCGTCCTTGTGGTGCCGATCGATTCGGCGGCGCCGAAAGGAAGGCTCATCCTTCCGCAGCAGCAGGCGATCAGGGATATTCTGGACGGCGGCGGGATGTCGCTCGTCGTCCGGGAGACCGAGCTGAAAGAGGCGCTGGAAGCGCTGGGCAGCGCGCCTGCGATGGTCATCACGGACAGCCAGGCCTTCGGGAGAGTATCCCGGGAAGTGCCGGAAAACGTGCCCCTGACCTCCTTCTCCATCCTGATGGCCAGATACAAGGGCTTTTTAGATCCCGCCGTCCGCGGGGCGGCAGCCTTAAAGCAGCTGAAGGACGGGGACACTGTCCTCATCGCCGAGGGCTGCACGCACCACAGGCAGTGCCAGGACATCGGGACCGTAAAGATCCCGCGCTGGCTGAAGGAGTATACCGGGAAGGAGCTTGAAATAAAGACCTGCAGCGGCATGGAATTTCCGGAGGATCTTTCGCCCTACGCGCTGGTCATCCACTGCGGCGGCTGCATGCTCAGCGAAAGAGAGATGCGCGCCAGGGTGCGCAGCGCTGTTGATCAGGGCATCCCGGTCACCAACTACGGGACCATGATCGCCGAAGTGCACGGGATCCTCCGCCGCAGCCTGGAGCTCTTTCCGGATCTTCAGGCCCTGGTCTGAGTTGACAACATGCGCGTTTGATCTTAAAGTGTATCATGATAAAGAAGGTGCGGCATGAAGACGGAGGTTGACGAGGATTTATGATGATCATGGTGATCGATGCGCAGGGAGGCGGCATTGGGAAACAGCTTGTCGCGGCAGTTAAAAAGGAGATTCCGGATGCTTCTGTTCTGGCGGTCGGCACAAACAGCGCCGCCACGGCTGCCATGCTCAGGGCAGGCGCGGATGAGGCGGCGACCGGTGAGAATGCCATTGTTGTCGGTGCTGCAAGGGCGGATGTGATCGTGGGTCCCATCGGGATCGTGATCGCGGATTCGCTTCTCGGAGAGATCACACCGAGGATGGCGCTGGCGGTCTCGAGGAGCAGGGCAAAGCGTGTCCTGATCCCGTTTAATCACTGCGACAATGTGATCGCCGGGACCGGGGAGATGAGGACCGGGGATCTGATACAGAGCGCTGTCGGCGAGATCGCGAAGGCGGCCGCTGACGAAGGACAGTCTTGACTTTGCCCGCGTATTCAGGTTAAAATCTGTATATGCCGGCAGGAAGCCGGCGGTGGGCGCTGAAGTGTCCGGCAATGAATCTGACCAGGCGATACAGGTGTACTATGAAGGTACGCGTTTTCTCTGAAGAGGGACGGCGCGTGCCTTTTTGATTCCGGCACGTGTTCCGGAACAGTATAGAAAAAGGAGGATCTGAAAATGGCATGTTTTCTTGTTCCGGCTGCGGAGGCAGCTGTCGTGACGATCGTGGAAAAGGCGGTAAGCCGCAGAGAAAAGGAGCCCGAGACGGTGGAGATGGAGCTTGACGGCGGGATCGAAGAAGTGGAAAAGATCCCCTTCTCAAGGAAGCTGAGATGGCTCTCCAATCTTCTCTGGGGCGGCGCTCTCCTTCTGATGTTTGAGCATCTGTGGCACGGAGAGGTCGTGCCGTGGTTCCCGTTCCTTACGGCAGCGGCGGATCCCGCTGATGCGGCCGTGATGCTTCATGAGATGGCGACGGTGGGTGTTACTATGGCTGTGGTGGTCACTGCCGCATGGCTGTGCATGATCGCTGCCGCATCCGTGATCGAAAAGAGGGCCGTAAAGACGGTCCCTGCAGCGGAGTAAGGGGGGACTTATGACACTTCTTGTTACGGTTTTTGCTGCGGTGATCAGCACCGCTGTGTGGTATAAGAACGCGCCGGAAAATGAGATGAAGACAGGCATCCTGTGCTGGATGTACTGGGGCGCGTCCCTGATGTGGTTCGTGGATGCGATCTATGAATACGCGGAGCTCGGCGCGGAGTACTTTTCCCCGGCGCCGGCGGATATGCTGAACGACCTTTTCCTCGGGCTGTCTGTTGTCGCCCTGGGCCTGATCATCTGGATCGCGGTCCTTCTCATCAGTGACCCGAAGGGCGTGGTCCGGGCTTCCCTTTTCAGAAAAAAGAAGGATTCGGAGAGAACGGAAGGCATCGGATGACGGACACATTACATAAGAAAAAACAGCATCTGGAAGCGTACCTGCGGGAACTCGGCAGCGTGGCGGTCGCCTTTTCATCGGGAGTGGACTCCACCTTTCTGCTGAAAACGGCCAGCGACGTCCTGGGAGACCGGGTGATCGCCGTGACCGCGCGCTCCTGTTCCTTTCCGGTCCGGGAGCTGAATGAGGCAAAGGCCTTCTGCGAAGCGGAGGGCATCCGGCACATCATCGTGGATTCGGAGGAGCTTTCCATCGAGGGCTTCTCCAAAAACCCCAGGAACCGCTGTTACCTGTGCAAGCACGAGCTCTTCACGAAGATCCTCGGCATCGCGAAGGAGCAGGGGATCGCTTATGTCGCGGAAGGGTCCAACATGGATGACAACGGCGACTACCGGCCGGGCCTGATTGCCGTGGCGGAGCTGGGGATCAAAAGCCCCCTCCGGGAGGCGGAGCTTAAAAAAGCGGAGATCCGGGAGCTTTCGAGGGAGATGGGGCTTCCCACATGGGAGAAACAGTCCTTCGCCTGCCTTTCTTCCCGGTTCGTCTACGGAGAAACGATCAGCGAGGAAAAGCTTTCCATGGTGGACCGCGCCGAGCAGAGACTGCTGGACCTTGGTTTTCATCAGGTCCGCGTGCGCATTCACGGGAATATCGCGCGGATCGAGATCGACCGGTCTGAATTTGACAGGATCATCCTCCCGGAGATCTCGGAGCAGATCGACCGGTATTTCCGCGAGCTGGGTTTTGTCTATGTCACACTGGATCTCGGCGGTTACCAGATGGGGAGTATGAACAGGACACTATGAGTGACGACGTAAGAAAAATTCTTGAAAAAGTACAGGCAGGAGAGCTCTCCGTGGACGAGGCTCTCCTTGCTGTTAAAAAGGAGCCTTTTGCGGATCTCGGATACGCGAAGGTCGATCTGCACAGAAAGACGAGGAACGGTGCCGCTGAGGTGATCTACGGCGCCGGCAAGACGGCGGAGCAGATCACGGGCATCCTTGATACGCTGCGCGCGGCGGGGGAGAAGACCATCCTGGTGACCAGGATCTCCCCGGAGACGGCGCGGATCATCGGCGAAGAGCATCCCCTCACCTATCATGAGATCCCGCGGCTCGGGATCGTCGGGGAGCTTCCCCGGAAGGACGGGTGCGGGACCATCGTAGTTGCCGCCGCCGGGACCAGCGACATGCCGGTCGCGGAGGAGGCCGCGCTGACGGCCGAGGCCTACGGAAACGAGGTCATCCGCCTCTATGACGTGGGAGTCGCGGGCCTTCACCGGCTGCTGTCCCACCTCGACGAGGTGATGGGCGCCAATGTGATCATCGCCATCGCGGGTATGGAAGGCGCGCTGGCCAGCGTCATCGGCGGGCTTGCCGACTGCCCGGTCATCGCGGTGCCGACCAGCGTCGGCTACGGGGCTTCCTTCGGCGGACTTTCCGCCCTTCTGTCCATGCTCAATTCCTGCGCGAGCGGCGTATCTGTGGTCAATATCGACAATGGTTTCGGCGCGGGCTTCCTTGCCAGCCGGATCAATCATATGGGGACGAAAAGATGAAGACATTATACCTTGATCTCGGAATGGGGGCCGCCGGCGATATGCTTTCGGCGGCGCTGCTGGAGCTGGTCCCGGATCCGGAGGCAATGACGGCAAAGCTGAACGCGGCCGGGATCCCCGGCGTGGAATATCGCAGGGAGACCGTCAAAAAGTGCGGGGTCGCCGGCACACGCATGTCGGTGAGAGTCCGCGGCAGCGAGGAGGAGAGCCTCGACGTGCAGGTAAGGGACGGACTTTCGGAGGACGGCGCGGCGCGCGTAGATGCGGGAGATCACGACCACGGCCATGCGCACAGCCACGACCACGATCACGACCACGGCCATGCGCACAGCCATGACCACCACCACACGAGTCTGCGGGAGATCGAGCACCTGGTAAACGACCATCTGAAGATTCCGGAAGGGGTGCGCCGGGATGTGCTGGAAGTCTACCGGCTGATCGCGGAGGCGGAGAGCAGCGTGCACGGGGTCTCCGTGGAGGAGATCCATTTTCATGAGGTCGGGACGATGGACGCGCTTGCGGACATCACGGCAGTCTGTATGCTGATGGAGGAGATCGGGCCCGGCGAGGTGATCGCGTCACCGGTCCACGTGGGCAGCGGTCATGTGCGCTGCGCGCACGGCATCCTTCCGGTGCCGGCCCCCGCCACGGCCTATATCCTTAAAGGAGTCCCGATCTACGGCGGAAAAGTCGAGGGAGAGCTCTGCACGCCCACGGGGGCAGCCCTCGTAAAGCACTTTGTTTCGCGCTTCGGGGACATGCCCGTCATGCGGGTGGAAGCCTCCGGCTGCGGCATGGGGACAAAGGATTTCGCGTTCATGAACGGTCTGCGGGTCTTTCTCGGGGAGACTGGGGAGCCGGGCAAAAATGCGCAGGATCCCGGCGGGGCGGCGGTCGAACTGCTCTGCAACCTCGACGATATGACGGGGGAGAAGATCGGTTTCGCGATGGACAGGCTTTTTGAAGCCGGCGCCCTGGACGTCTGGACCATGCCGATCGGCATGAAAAAATCGAGGCCCGGCATCCTTCTCGGCGTCCTGTGCCGGGAGGAAGATGGGGAGGCCATGGCGGCCGCGGTCTTTAAGCATACGACAACGCTCGGCATCCGGCAGCGGCGGGTGGACCGCTATGTGCTGCAAAGAGAGATCCGGGAGGTGGAGACGCCCTACGGCGTGATCCGCGAAAAGAGCGCTTCCGGCTTCGGAGTCTCCCGGTCCAAGTTCGAGTACGAGGACCTTGCGCGGGCCGCGGCAGAGAGCGGAGTGACCATCGAAGAGGTGGAACTCGCGGCCAAAAAAAATAAAAACACAGGTCGGCCATAGGTATTTCCTATAGCCGACTCTTTTTTTTCAATATTTTTCAATTCCGGCTTCCGACTATATACTCAAGGTGCGGGAAACAGACATTATTTGAGGAGGCATACTATGAGCACCAAGTTAAGCGTTGAAAGCCGATGTATCCATCTGCAGGAAGATGACAGGGCCGCGAGATACGGCGCGATCAGCTTTCCCATCTACCAGACCGCGACCTTCGCGCACCCCGGACTGGGGCAGAGTACCGGCTATGATTACAGCAGAGTGCAGAACCCGACAAGAGAGCAGCTCGAGAAGATCGTTGCGTCATTGGAGCACGGCACGGACGCCATCGCTTTCTCAAGCGGGATGGCAGCGGTGGCGGTCACCGCGGAACTTTTCGGGCCGGGCGATCATATCCTTGCGGACAGGGATCTTTACGGCGGAACGACCAGGTTCTTCCGGTCCGTCTGTGAAAAGAACGGGATCGAATTCACTTATATCGATTTCAGTACAGAGGATCCGGAGGACTATATAAAGCCGAACACAAAGGCCTTCTTTGTGGAGACCCCGACCAATCCCATGATGAATATCACCGATATCAGAAAGACCGCCGTGACTGCGCACGCGCACGGGGCGCTCCTGATCATCGACAATACCTTTATGTCTCCCTATCTGCAGAACCCGCTGGACCTCGGGGCGGATATCGTGATCCATTCGGGGTCGAAATATCTGGCCGGGCACAATGACGTGATCGCCGGCTTCACGGTCACAAAGAGCGAAGAGCTGACCGAAAAGCTGCGCTTTATCAATAAAACGACAGGGGCGAACCTTGCCCCCTTCGACAGCTGGCTGATCCTCCGCGGGATCAAGACGCTTGCCGTGCGCCTGGACCGCGCGCAGGAGAACGCGCAGAAGCTGGCGCGCTGGCTGCAGGAAAAGAAGGGGATCGTCACGAAGGTGATCTATCCCGGTCTGGAGGAGCATCCGGGCCACGATCTGCACCTGCGGCAGGCGAAGGGTCCGGGGGCCATGCTGTCCTTTGACACGGACAGCCCGGAGAGGGTCGCGCAGATCCTCGGACGGATCCGTCTCATCCAGTACGCGGAGAGCCTGGGAGGCACGGAGACGCTGCTGACCTATCCGCTGACACAGACCCATGTGGATGTTCCTCCGGAGGAGCTTGAAAGGAACGGGATCACGGACCGCACGCTGCGCATGTCCGTGGGAATTGAAAACTGCGACGACATTATAAACGATCTGGATCAGGCAATGGGAGAGGCATAATGAGTGAGAGAAATCTGGATTTTGACACAGTGATACAGAGGGAAGGGACGAAATGTCTCAAGTATGATTTTAAAAAACAGAGAGGCCTTCCGGAGGATGTGCTTCCGCTCTGGGTGGCGGACATGGACTTTCGGACCTCTTCCTATATAGAAGACGCCATCATCAGCCAGGCACAGCACGGGATCTACGGGTACACGGAGGTGGACGACGAGTACCGCGCGGCGGTCGGCCGCTGGGTCCTGGACCATTACGGCTGGAACGTGAGACCGGAATGGTTCAATAAGAGTCCGGGCGTGGTCTTTGCGATCGCGTGCGCCGTCCGGGCGTTCACGCAGGAGGGGGATGCCGTGATCGTGAATCAGCCGGTCTACTACCCCTTCTCGGAGGTCATCAGGGACAACGGCCGCGTCGTGGTGAGCAGCGACCTGAAAAATGACGGGGAAGGGTACTATTCCATCGATTTTGACGATCTTGAAAAGAAGATCGAAGAGGAGAATGTGAAGATGTACCTGCTCTGCAGCCCGCACAATCCGGTCGGGCGCGTCTGGGATCCGGAGGAGCTTCGCCGGATCGGGGAGATCTGCCGCCGGCACGGGGTGATCGTGTTCAGTGACGAGATTCATGCGGACTTTACCTGGGGGAAGAAATTTACGACATTTGCGCTCGCGGGGGAAGACTTCGGGGATTTTTCCATTACCGCCTACGCGCCGAGCAAGACCTTTAATATCGCGGGGCTTCAGATCTCGAATATCTACATTCCGGACAGGGGCCTCAGGCGCAGGTTCCGCCATGAGTACAACGCTTCCGGCTTCAGCCAGCTTTGCGCGCCGGGGATCGCCGCCGGCCTGGCGGCCTGCGAAAAGGGCGGTGAGTGGCTGGACGCGGTGCGCGCCTACATCGACGCGAACCTGGACTTTGCCGTCTCCTTCGTGAGTGAGCGGCTTCCGGGCGTGAAACTGCGAAAACCGGAGGGCACCTACCTTCTCTGGCTTGATTTCAGAGATCTTGGTCTGTCCGCGGAGGAACTGGAGGATCTGATCATACACCGGGCAAAGCTCTGGCTGGACAGCGGGAGCATCTTCGGCGCGGCCGGAGAGGGCTTCCAGAGGATCAACGCGGCCTGCCCCCGGAGCACACTAAAGGAGGCGCTCGAAAGGATAGAGAAGGCGCTGCAAAGCGCGGAATAAAACAGGGGATAGGAGGGCTGCCCGCCGGAGATCGGCGGACAGCCCTCTTTTATTTTATGAACCAGCTATAAAATTTGACTATAACCCGTCCTATCTTTTACATATTTTTCAGATAGGAGAACTAGTGTTATTATACCTCATGTCAAGACGACAAAAACTTAAGACAAGTTTAAAAGCTCATAGAGAGGAGAATATGATGAAAAGAAGAGAATTTGCAAAAGCATTTGCCGTTATCCTGAGCGCAGCCGTGCTCACGGGAAGCCTTGCGGGTGCTGCCCTCGCCGATGAAGCAGAGGGTGAAGTCAGAACGATCCACGCCGTAACGGCTGCTTCTCCCAGACCTTTTACCTACTACGGAGACGATGATGAGCTGACCGGTCAGAACTATGATCTTGTAACCGCGATCTTTGACAAGCTTCCGCAGTATGAGCTGGAATGGGAAGTCGCCGACTTCGCTTCCATCTTCGCGGGCCTTGACTCCGACAAGTACCAGCTGGGCGTCAACAATTTCGCAAAGAACCCGGAGCGTGAGGAAAAATATCTGTTCACCGACCCGATCTTCTCCAATGCCTACATCGTTGTTGCCAATAAGGATGTGGATCTTCCGGACTCTGTGGAGGTAGCCGACCTGGCAGGACTTTCCTTTATCGGGCAGGCGGCAGTGAACGTAACACAGATCGTAGAGACCTATAACGAAGAAAATCCGGATAATCCGATCGATATCAATTACGATGAGGCGGACATGAACATCGAGCTGACCTCCGTCCAGGATGGCAAATTTGATTTCACCATCATCGACAAGCCCATGTATTTCGGTTTCTATGAGCCGGAATTCGGATATGATCTTCATCCCATCGAGCTGAAGGGCTACGGCGTCAACGAGGGCATGGACAGCTACCTGATCGCCAGCCGCACCGAGGAAAACGAGCAGCTCGTAGAAGATATCAACGCGGCCCTGCGCGAGGTCATTGAGGAAGGGACCAGCACGGAGCTTGATATCAAGTACTTCGGAGACGACTATTCACCTGTTTACGACGACTAATCAACGACTGATCAACGACCTGAACGGAGAATTCTGACATGGCGAAACTTTTCGACGGTGCTCTGGTCATAAAGCAGCTCCCAAAACTGCTGAAGTACCTGCCCACCACGCTTTACCTGACATTGTTCGCGATGATCATCGGCCTTGTGGTCGGTCTTCTGATCGCGGTGATCCGAATCGCAAAGGTGCCGGTGCTGAGCCAGCTGTCTGTTGCGTTCGTCTCCGTGATCAGAGGAACGCCGATCATCGTGCAGCTGTATATCACATACTTCGGTATCCCTATCGCGCTGAAATATATCAACTATTATCACGGGACAAGCTATGATGTGAATAACATTCCCGGCATTGTATTCGCCATGCTGGCCCTCGGCCTCAACCAGGCGGCCTTTGACTCGGAGACCTTCCGCTCCGCCATTCTTTCGGTGGACAAGGGGCAGATCGAGGCGGCCAGGTCCATGGGCATGTCCGGGGGCCAGGTCCTGCGGAGGGTCATCCTTCCGCAGGCGGCAACGGTCGCCCTCCTGCCTTTCGGCAATTCGGTGATCAACCTGCTGAAGGGGACTTCCCTGGCGTTCACCTGCTCGGTCGTGGAGATCACCGCGGCCGCGAAGATCATGGCCGGAAAGAGCTACCGCTACTTTGAAGCTTACTGCTCCATCGCCATCATCTACTGGGTGATCACCTTTATCCTTGAGAGAGTCCTTGCCGGGCTGGAGAGGAAGATATCGATCCCCGCGCAGCCGAAGGAGGTGGAGTCATGAGCCTGGTCGAAATAAGGGGGCTGAGCAAGAAATTCGGGAATAATGTCGTCCTGGACGGCGTGGACCTTGACATTGAAAAGGGCGAGGTCGTGGCCGTGATCGGTCCCTCCGGAACCGGAAAATCCACGCTTCTGCGCTGTCTCAACCTGCTTGAGAGGCCGGAGGCCGGAACCGTAAAGTTCGGGGATAAGACCTATTCTCTGACCTCCAGGAACAAGAAAGAGAACCTTGCGCTCCGCCAGCACACCGAGATGGTCTTCCAGCAGTTCAACCTTTTCAAGAACCGCGATGCCCTCTCCAATGTGATGGAGGGACTGACGGTCGTAAAAAAGCTGTCGAAGGAAGAAGCCAGAGAGAAGGCGCTTGAAGAACTGCGCAAGGTAGGCATGGAAGACCGCCTGTATCATTATCCGCAGCATCTGTCCGGGGGGCAGCAGCAGAGGGTCGCCATCGCGCGGGCCCTTGCGCTGGAACCGGAGCTTCTCCTGATGGACGAACCCACATCCGCGCTCGATCCGGAGCTGGTCAATGAGGTGCTTCTCACCATCCGGAAAGTCGCGTCGGAAGGAAACACCATCCTGCTGGTGACGCATGAGATGAGTTTCGTCAAGCAGGTGGCGAACAGGATCATCTTCCTTGAGAACGGAAAGGTCGTCGCGGACGGTACGCCGAAGCAGATCTTCGAGAACCCGGAGAGCGAGCGCCTGCAGATCTTCCTGCAGAACATCAACATGCTGGAATCATCCGATAACTACGTAATCTAGGAGAGACTTAAAATGGCAGACAGAGAGAATACGAAAAAAGAAGAGCTTGTTGACGGAATCGTATACTGCGATGACCTTGCGCAGGCGGATGCCGAGGAGAGGGGCGTACTGCCGCGGCCGAAGGAGACCGTCTCCGAGATCGATGAGAGAGGTGCTTTTGTCCGTCAGCCCAACCGCTTCGTGACGCCCTTCGGCGACGGCGAAGGAGAGCTGAAGGCGGAGAGCGGGAGATACCATCTTTTCTGGGCGAAGGGCTGCCACTGGTCCAACCGCGCCTCCATCACGCGGGAGCTTCTGGGTCTCGAGGATGTCATCAGCATCTCTATCGTGGACCGCACCGGAAAGTCCAACGTGTACGGCTGGGGATTTACAGATCAGCCGGGCCGCACGGATGCGGCGACGGGCCTTAAATTCCTGAGTGAAGCCTACAGGAATGCGGATCCGGACTTCAGGGGAAGGGCAACGGTCCCTGCCCTGGTGGATAAGCAGACACTGAAGGTGGTCAACAATGATTATCACAGGCTGACCAATTATCTGGAGGTGAACTTCCGGCCCTTCCAGGCGCCGGACGCCCCCGATCTTTATCCGAAAGCGCTCAGGACCGAGATCGACCGTCTGAATGACTGGCTGTTCCCGAACATCAACAACGCGCATTACAGGATGGCGTTCTGCCAGAGCCTTGTCGCCTACGATGAAGCCTACGACGATTTCTTCTCCGCCATGCAGAAGCTGGATGAGCGTCTGGAGAGCAGGCGTTTTCTGTTCGGCGACTATGTGACGGATGCGGATATCCGTTTCTTTGTCACGCTGACACGCTGGGACTCCTATTATTACAAGAATCTGGGGCCTCAGAAAAAGCGCATGACGGAATATAAAAACATCTGGGCCTATGCGAGAGATCTCTACGTGATTCCCGCATTCCGGAACAATACCTATTTCAAAGATTTCTCGAAGGTCCCGGCAACGGGCAATGCGTTCAAATCGTATAACGAGAGATTTGCCGGTCAGATCGACTATGAGGGGCTCTGGTCCGCTCCTCAGGACAGAAAGAATCTGAGCCGCGACCCGGAGGAGAAGTTCCTCCGCCATCCCGCGGGAGAGACCGCGCAGGACTATGCGGGTCCGATCGCTCCCTGCCGCTGGAACATCCCGGGGACACAGGTATGATCACCTGCAGAAGAAGACCTGCCGGGAGGGACTACGGACCGGTGCTGGCCCTTCTTAAGGAAACACTTCCCTCCTGGAAAGAGGTGGATGACATAAAGACAGCGGAGACCGCGTTTGAGAAAAGCACCTTCGCTCTCTTTGCCTATGACAATGACAGGCTGACAGGGATCATCAGGGCCATCTCGGACGATGCCGCATGGACGCTGCTGGCTGACCTTGCTGCCATTCCGGGACCGGAGGGCCACAGCGCGAAGACGATGCTGGTACAGGCCTGCCTGGACCGGTTTGCCGGCCACGAGGTCTTTACCGTCAGCGAGCCCGGGGACATCGCGTTTTATGAGGAAATGGGTCTTCTGCGCTCCAAGAACGCTTTTACCAGGGACGGAGAGGACCATCCCGTGTCGGGATATCCGCTTTCGGACTATTATCTTCCGAAGGGTTATCGCTATGAGACCGAGTTCTATCCCTTTGCGGGGAATTTCCCCGCAGGGCAAAAGAGCAGCAGGGATCTTTCCCGCGCGCAGCTCCGCTATCAGACAGACGCGGAGGGCGTGGACTTCGGGGAAGTGAACGACGTGCTCTGCAGAGCGTTCCTCGATCAAAGGGACAGGGACGTCACGGAAAAGACCTTCCGGGAGAGCACCTATCTCATCTTTGCTTATGACGGGGACCGGCTCGCCGGCTGTGCGAGAGCTGTGTCGGATACCGTGCGGCAGGCGCTCATTCTAAACGTCGCCGTGGCTCCCGATTACCAGGGCCTGCATCTGGGCGGGAACCTCCTTGACAGGCTCTGCGCGCAGATGAAAGGACAAAACGTCTTTCTGAATACACATCCCGGCGGAGTGGGCTTCTATAACCGCGGCCCCTACTTCAGGAATAAAACGGCATTGCTCTATCCCGCCCATCCTGATACGCCGGAGGAGATCCAGAAAGGCTTCGATCTTCCGAAAGGATACCGGTTCATAGATGAATACTGAGACACAGAGAATCGTAAAGGATCTGATGGAGCTTGCGCGCATCGACGCCCCGAGTTTTCACGAGGGGGAGATGGCGCAGGCTCTTAAAGCGCGCCTTGGCGCGCTCGGGCTGACCGTCTGCGAGGACGATGCCGGCGAAAAGCTGGGCGGCGAGTGCGGGAACCTGTTCGCGCGCTGGGAGGGGGACCCCGGGAAAGAGGCGGTCCTTCTTTCCGCCCACATGGATACCGTGGATCCGTGCATCGGGAAGGTCCCGGTGCTGGAGGACGGGGTCATCAAAAGCAGCGGGCAGACCGTTCTCGGAGCGGATGACCTTTCCGGCGTGACCGCCATCCTGGAAGGGATCCGCAGGGTACAGGAAAAGGGACTTCCGCACAGGACCGTGGAGATCCTCTTCTCCATTGCGGAGGAGGTCTACACAAAGGGAGCCGCCGTCTTTGATTACAGCAGGGTCACGGCAAAGCAGGCATACTGCCTGGATGCTTCCGGCCCCATAGGGAACGCCGCCCGCAGGGCGCCGACCCTTCTCTCCTTCAGGATCACAGTGACCGGCAAAGCCTCCCATGCGGGGTTTGCCCCCGAAAAGGGGATCAGCGCCGTCACAGCGGCAGCGAAGGCTGCGGCCGCCCTCCCGCAGGGCAGGATCGATGCGGAGAGCACCAGAAATATCGGGCTCATCCGCGGCGGCACGGCCACGAACATCGTGCCGGACAGCTGCGAGCTGGAAGGCGAGATCAGGAGCTTTGACCACGGGCGCGCGCTCGCGCTGCTGGATGAGACGCGGGAGGTCTTTGAGAGGGCTGCGCAGGAAACAGGCGCCGCGGTCAGCATCGAGCATACCGTTCACTTTAAAGCGTATGAAGTCGGCGAAAACGCGCCGGTCGCGAAGGATTTCCTCAGGGCCTGCGAAAAGTGCGGGACCAAGGGGAACCTCGTTTCGACCCTCGGCGGGGCCGACAATCACCAGTTCAACGCCCACGGGATAGAGGGGCTGGTCATCGCCTGCGCGATGGAAAATGTGCACTCGGCCGCGGAATATATCCGGGCGGAGGATCTCGAAAAGCTGGCGCAGCTGGTAGAAGCGCTGGTGCAGTGAATACTTAGAGCCGGGGGAATGCCCCGGCTTCTTTGCGTTCCCGGGGCATTCCATGCCCCTGCCTTCCTTGACTTCTTCCTGAAATAAAGATATATTTTACATAATTGTTAGTATATCGACGGAGGACTGCGCAAATGAGTAAAGAACTGATCATCGTGCTGGATTTCGGCGGCCAGTATAACCAGCTGATCGCCAGGCGCGTTCGCGATCTGGGCGTCTACGCTGAGGTGATTCCCTGGACAACGCCGCTTGAGACACTGAAAGACATGAATCCGAAGGGCATCATTTTTACGGGCGGACCGAACAGCGTCTACCTGGAGAGCTCACCGCACTACACCCCGGACATCCTGGATCTGGGGGTCCCGGTCCTCGGGATCTGCTACGGCGCGCAGCTGATGGCCTATATGCGCGGCGGCGTGATCTCCCACGCTCCGTCCAGCGAATACGGCCGCATCGAGATGACCGTAAGCAGGCCGGACAGCCTGCTCTTTAAGGACATCCCGGAAAAGAGCATCTGCTGGATGAGCCACACGGACTATATCTCGGAGGCGCCGGAGGGCTTTGCGGTCAGCGCGTCCACGGCGGACTGCCCCTGCGCTGCCATGGAGAACAAGGCGGAGGGCCTCTACGCCGTCCAGTTCCATCCGGAGGTCACCCACACCGAATACGGCATCAAGCTCCTTAACAACTTCCTGTTTAACGTATGCCGCTGCGCCGGCGACTGGAAGATGGACAGCTTTATCGAAGAAACAGTGCAGAGCCTCAAGGAGGAGATCGGCGATAAGGGCGTTGTCCTGGGCCTTTCCGGGGGCGTCGACTCCAGTGTCGCCGCGGCGCTTCTCTCGCGCGCGGTCGGAAAGCAGCTGACCTGTGTGTTCGTGGACCAGGGACTGATGCGCAAGGATGAGGGAGACTATGTCGAAAAGACCTTCACGGATCTCTTTGATATGAACTTTGTCCGCGTGAACGCCGCGGATCAGTTCTATACCAGGCTGAAGGGCGTTATCGACCCGGAGGACAAGAGAAAAGCGATCGGGGAAGAGTTCTACAGGGTATTCTGGGACATCGTGCGGGATAAGTATTCCGACGGCTATTTTGCCCAGGGTACGATCTATCCCGACTTTATCGAGAGCGGCAACGGCCATGCCGATACCATCAAGACACACCACAACGAAGTGAAAAAGCCCGACGATATCAAGTTCCTCGGGGTGATCGAACCGCTTCGCCTGCTCTTTAAGGATGAGGTGAGGCGCGTCGGCGAGCAGCTGGGCCTCCCGCCGCAGCTTGTCTGGCGCCAGCCCTTCCCGGGCCCGGGCCTGGGCGTGCGCATCATCGGCGAGGTGACAGCGGAGCGCGTCGCTATCCTCCAGGAGGCGGACGCCATCCTCAGGGACGAGGTGGAAAAATACGGCTATGACCGGGAGATGGCGCAGTTCTTTGCAGTCCTTCCCGGCGTAAAGACGGTGGGCGTCATGGGCGACCACAGGACCTATGACGAGCTGATCGCCATCCGCGCGGTGACCACCGACGATTTTATGACAGCGGACTGGGCAAGGATCCCCTATGATCTTCTCGCCGCATCTCAAGCAGGATCATCAACGAAGTGGACAGGGTCAACAGGGTCGTTTATGACATTACCTCCAAACCGCCGGGAACCGTCGAGTGGGAATGATTTAAAGCCCGGGAGGCCGCTGACTTGGCGGCCTCCCGATTTCCATGTTACTGAAATGTCAACAAGAATCCGGTTTTTGACATTTTCATGGATTAATATCTTCGCTCTATCTCTTCTTTCAGGTCCAGTTCAAACAATTTCAAATCTGCCTTATACTGTTCCTCAAACATCTGTATATCTCAATCATTTTTATTTTGTTCATTCTCATATGCCTGCAGCTTAATGATCGTAGAGGTCAACGCTGAGAGGGGTGACAGCCGCAGGCAGTAAGAAACCTGCGTTGCTTTCTCATTTGTCAGCAGCGAGGTTGCCACAGGCATCCAGTTCTCTGATAGCCTGTTCTGAGCGCTCAAAAAACAGGTTCATGTCCTGACACCTTGAAAAACGTTTGTTTCTTCGCTGTTCATAATCACGACCTCCCCTTCAACGTTTACGAATAGAATGTAGAACAAAAAAATAAACAAAGGTGTTTACATATAGAAATTATTGCTGTATAATAAACACATAAAGGGAGGGAAAAAGTATGCTTGGAAAGAACATAAAATACTACAGGCTGAAAAAAAATATGAGTATGAAGAGTTTGGCAGCTGCCTGCGGTGTAACACCGATGACAATCTCAAATTATGAGAATGGGAATCGAAAACCGGATATCGAGACTATTAATAAACTGGCTGAAATACTTGGAGTACATGTTGTTGATTTCCTGGCGGTTCGAAATGCTGATTTATCTTTCGATCACAAAGAATTCAGGAAACATTCAACCTTAAGTAAAGCGAAACAGGATTACGTACAAGAATCTGTAGAAGAATACTTCGGCAGATTCTTTGATGCGGTTGAGTGTCTGGGTGGCAATCCGCTCCCGATCCCTCCAAAGTGCCATACATTAAAGCGCTCTGGATATTATGAAGAAGATGCACAGCAATTACGAAAGGTTCTTGGACTTCAGGAAGAAGGTCCGATTGACGAACTGATTGTGGTGCTTGAGAATAAAGGAATCTTTGTTTTGGAAATTGATATTGACGATGATCATTTTTCTGGAATGAACGGTTTCGTGAACGAGTATCCATACATTGTTATCAATAAGAACATATCTCCGGAAAGAAAGCGAACCACGATCTTACATGAGTTAGCTCACCTGTTATTTAACTGGGATAATAACGACAATAATAATGAAAAAGAGGCAACCGCCATTTCGGGCGCAGCATTAATCACAAAAAGTGATTTATTTAGAGAATTAGGACAGCGAAAAACTGCGCTTACAAAAGATCTTATCCTGGTATGCCAGGAATATGGAATATCAATGTATTTGCTTGTCTTAAGAGCATCTCAGGTAGGTATTATCTCTGATTCTCTCGCAAAGGAATTTTATATTAAAGCCAATAAAGCGAATTGGAGAAAAACTGAACCGCGTAGAGTTAAGAATCCGGAACAACCAATGCTGTTTAAGCAGTTGGTGTTCAGAGCAATTAATGAAGAAGGAATAAGTCTGCAGCGCGGTGCTGAATTATTGCAGGTTCCTATTACCGATGTTGAAAAATACTGTGGCCTGATGGAGGTATAGAGATTGGAATACATTAGCAGCGATACCAACATCTGGCTGGATTTTAATACAATATCCGCAATTGAGATGCCATTTAGATTATCTTGTACATATATTATGTACAGAGAAGCACTCAGAAAAGAAATTGTGTCTCCACCAGAGCTCTTACAAGAGCTAATAGAGAGAGGCCTTGAAGGAGTAGAACTGACAACGGAGGAATTCTATTTCGCCGAGGAGCTTGCAGCAAAATATGTAAAACTGTCAGGTTATGACAGAACAGCCTTAGCTATCGCAAAGCTCAGAAATATTACACTGTTGACGGGGGATAATGCTCTTAGAAAAGCGGCTAAAAAGGAGGGCGTTCAAGTTATTGGGACAATAGGGTTATTAGATCTGCTCTTTGAAAGAGGCCTCTTAAATCAGCGCGAATACAAATATTGTTTGAAAAGCTTATTGGAGCATCCAGAACGAAGGCTTCCGTGTGAGGAGTTGCAAAGAAGGTTAACAATACTTTGAGATTCATTTTCGGCGTTTAAGGAGTGTTTTACAATGAATTGCGACAATGACATTTTACAGAACAGGTCATTTGCACAAATGACGTTTATATCAGGGACAAAGAAGAAGCAGAAGGACAATTTTAAGGCTTTTTTAACTGAGGGGGCATCTTATACAGAAATCGAACAATATCCAATAATTGAAGAGTGGATGATTCCAGAGAAGATAGATGATGTTTTTGATGCAGTTCCTCTTGACAGATTGTCTGAAATCAAGAATATCAAAGAATGGTATGTGTGTCCTTACTGTTGTGATGAAGATTTATTGAAAATATACAGGAACCCTTGGAAATATGTTAATACTCTTAGAAGAGCCAAAGCGGTTCTTGGGTTTGACTTGAGCCCACATAGTGATATGCCATATCTTAAGCAAAAGAATCAAATGTATGATAACCTTGCCATTACTTATTATATGGGAAAGCGGCATGTCAAAATAATTCCAAATGTACGCTATGGTTGTCGACATGTTGCAGATGATTATCTTAAAGCGTTTCCACATCACCGATTGATATCTATTGGGACTTATGGATGTGTGAAGACCGTTCAGGAAAAGCGAATTTATTACGATTTCTTATGTCGAACTCTTCCAGAATTAGAACCAAGTGGGATTACTGTTTATGGTAGTATGCCAAAGGATGTATTCTCAGATTTTGTTGAGGACTATCGTTTTTATCATATGATGGAATATATTAAGAGAATTCCGTTTGAAAATAGTAATCAGAGGGGAAAAACCGGTGAGAAGTGAAGAATCAACAAAAGGGTCGAGCAATCTTTATGGGAATAATGCTGGCGTGCCAACGGAACATATTAATTATCCTTATGCTCAATGTTTTAATCCGGCTACATTATCGGATCATTATTATAGACATGGAAGAGATGTCGGAGCCGAATCTATGTTAGAGTATGAAGGAATGGCGATAGATTTTGCCAATGATGTAAACAATGTTACCCATGACAGTTTTGTAGATGAGCATGGAACAACATATAAGTATAGCTATGAAACAGGCGAATTTGTAATAGTAGAAGAAAATGGAACGGTTATAACATATTTTATTCCAGCAGGCGGCGATTCATACTGGGAGGAGGTATTGGAAAGACATGGGAGATAACAAAAAACTTTGTCCATGCTGCGGCATAGATTATGTTAAAGAAGAGTACGATATTTGCTTGACCTGTGGATGGGAGTATGATCCGGTTCAGAATGGCAAACCAGATCTGCGAGGTGGCGCGAATGCAGATTCTCTGAATGAACATATGCTTTGGTTTAAGAAAATGCTTGAAAAGAATAAGAAGTTTAAATGGTGCGATACTTGGAGAAGATGAGACGGATCTGGATCATTCTGGAAGATGCGGAGAAACTGACCAGGAAACCTAAAGATAAGTGACAACACTTTGACAACAGAATAATGGGTAGCCTGTGTATTTAGGCTAATTCAGATAATAGAGATAATGCCGTCAAAAAAGCTTAACATAAATGCTTAGTTTAAAGCTCGCAAGGATCGAGTGGGAATGATCGCAAAAACGTCGGAAATAACTCCATCGAATAACGAAAAAGAAGAGCTATCTGATTTTGAAATGATATGCTACCCCCAAGTAGGATTTATATTTCAGCGTCCTACTTGGGGGTAGCATATCATCTTCCTGCAGCTTCATATCAGCGAAGGATCCGGACGAGGTGTTCCGAAGATCATTGAAGTTTACTGGGAAGAATCATTTGCATTCAGAGAGAACTCCATCGTTGTGACGATTCCGTTCCAAAGGATTCATAACCCCCAAACCGCAACAGGAAATAAGCTGGGGAATAACATGGGGAATAACATGGGGAATAAGCCACCGCGAATAGTGCGAACCTGACAACATATAGGCAACAAAAAACCGGATAGCCCATACAAAACTGTTTAAGTCAAGTTTTGCAGGAGCGAGTGGGAATAAAAACTTGATTTAGATCCCGTAAGAGTATAAAATCTATAGTAGTATTTTATGTTCTGAATTTACACAGAGTTAATAATACAGGAGGACCTCAGTATGAAGATCGAAACCACGAAGAACGGAACCGAGATGACGGTCAGGCTTGAAGGACGTCTGGACGCTTCTACAGCGCCGGAGCTTTCGCAGGAGCTTAGAGCGAATTACGACGATATTACGGATCTTACGCTGGACCTGGAGGGTCTGGAGTACATTTCATCTGCCGGTCTGCGTGTCCTTCTGGAGGCGCACAAGACGATGTCCGGAAAGGGTACGATGACAGTCCTGAACGTGAACGGCGTCCTGCGCGAGATCTTTGAGGCAACAGGGTTTTCAAATATTTTGAATATTCAGTGACGCTTTCCGGCTTTCTTAAATTTTTTTAATTTCCCTCTTGACAGGGCCGGGAAGTAAATGTAGAATACGTTCTCGTAAGGGCAAGGGCGTCCGGAAGTTATTCCGGGCGCCTTTTCTTTTTGGGATAACCGGTATCCTCTCTATCAATCGAATAGTTAAGGGTTAAGGCAATGGCGTCTTGAAGATCTGTTCTTCAGGCGCTTTTCCTGTTTGTCCGGTCCGCGGCTGCCCGCCGCTTCCTCCGGAGGACCCTGTTTGTGGAGGTGCTATATGTCTGCTGATATTCTGGAAATGTTTAAAGCACTGGACGGAGAGATCTTTGCTGTCTGGTTCCTGATCGGCGCTGCCCTCGTGTTCTGGATGCAGGCAGGCTTCGCAATGTGCGAGGCAGGCTTTACGAGAGCAAAGAATGCCGGAAATATAATCATGAAGAACCTGATGGATTTCTGCATCGGTACAGTGATGTGGTTCATCTGCGGTGCTTCTCTGATGCTCGGTCCGAACATCCTCAGAGGGTTCGCCGGCGGCATGAACTTTGATGTGTTCACCGGCTACGCGAACTTTGATTACTCCGCGTTTGTCTTCAACCTGGTCTTCTGCGCAACGACGGCAACGATCGTGTCGGGCGCCATGGCCGAGAGGACAAAGTTCCTGAGCTACTGCATCTATTCCGCGGTTATTTCCGCCGTGATCTACCCCATCGAGGCACACTGGACCTGGGGCGGCGGTTTCCTGGCGCAGTGGGGTTTCCACGATTACGCCGGTTCGAACTGCATCCACATGGTCGGCGGCATCTGCGCTTTCATCGGCGCTCTGATGCTTGGGCCCAGGATCGGCAAGTTCGAGAAGAATAAGGATGGAAAAATCGTTAAGGTCAACGCGTTCCCGGGCCATAACCTTGTTATCGCGGCCCTCGGCGTGTTCATCCTCTGGCTCGGCTGGTACGGCTTCAACGGTGCCGCGGCGACCGACGTCGCCACCATGGGTTCCGTCTTCCTTACCACGACGGTAGCGCCCGCGGTCGCAACGGTCGTATGTATGGTCTTCACCTGGGTCAAATACGGAAAGCCCGATGTTTCGATGTGCCTGAACGCGTCCCTTGCCGGTCTGGTAGCCATTACGGCTCCCTGTGACGTCACGGACTGCGCCGGCGCAGCCATCATCGGCGCTGTCGCCGGACTTCTGGTCTGCTTCGGCGTATGGTTCAACGATAATGTCGTCCACGTGGACGATCCGGTCGGCGCTGTTGCCGTCCATATGTTCAACGGTATCTGGGGTACCCTTGCAGTCGGTCTGTTCGCCACATCCTCCGCACCGGGCTTTGCCTGCGCGGGGATCAGGGAAGGTCTCTTCTACGGCGGCGGCATCGGGCAGCTGATCAAGCAGCTCGGCGGCATTGGCGTGACAATCGCCTGGACCGTTGTAACGATCACGATCGCGTTTGCGATCATCAAAAAGACGATCGGCCTTCGTGTCACCGAGGAGGAGGAGATCTCCGGCCTTGATGCTACCGAGCACGGCCTTCCGTCCGCGTACGCAGGCTTTGCGATCATGGATATCGCAAACACGATGACCATGGACGTCAACGAGAACACGAACCTCGGCACCGATTCCTACGAGGAGGCTTCGGAGGCGAAGAAGAACGCCGCCGTCAGAGTGGTCCGCCAGGATACTTCCGGTATTCCGGAGGTCGACACGGGCATGTCCAAGGTCGTGATCATCGCGAAGCTTTCGAGGTATGAGGCCCTGAAGAAGGCGATGAATGAACTGGGCGTCACCGGCATGACCGTGACACAGGTCATGGGCTGCGGCGTCGAGAAGGGCTCCGGCGACAAGTACAGAGGTGTTGAGATCGATGCTACGCTGCTGCCGAAGGTCAAAGTAGAAGTGGTTGTCAGCGAGATTCCGGTAGACGACGTGATCGACGCCGCGAAGAAAGCACTTTACACTGGTCACATCGGAGACGGAAAGATCTTCGTCTATCCGGTAAGCAGGGTTGTAAAGATCCGTACCGGAGAGGAGAACTACGAAGCACTCCAGGATGTTGAATAAAAAAAGAGGAAGATATGGGCATTCATGAAGAATGCGGCGTCTTCGGAGTGATCTCTTCTGCTCCCTGTAATGCCGCGGAAACAGTATATTACGGATTATACGCACTGCAGCACAGGGGGCAGGAGAGCTGCGGCATCGTGGTCAACGACGACGGTGTGTTTATCTCCCACAAGGATGTGGGGCTGGTCGGCGATGTGTTTACGCCGTCCGTGCTTGCCGGCCTTCCGGAAGCGACCATGGCCATAGGCCATACGCGGTACGGAACGACCGGCGCGGCGAGCCGCTCAAACTGCCAGCCGATCGTAGTCAATCATCAGAAGGGGCGGATGGCCCTGGCGCACAACGGAAATCTCTCCAACGCGGCCGTTCTGCGGTCGGAGCTGGAGCTCTCCGGCGCGATCTTTCACACGACCAGCGATACGGAGACGATCGCCTACATCATCACGAGAGAGCGGCTCCGTTCGGGTTCGATCGAGGACGCGCTGAGCCGGGCGATGGATACGCTGGACGGTGCCTATTCCCTCATCCTGATGTCTCCGCAGAAGCTGATCTGCGCGAGGGATCCCTACGGCTTCCGTCCGCTGTGCTACGGACAGAAGGAGGACGGGACCTGGGTCATCGCCTCCGAGAGCTGCGCCCTTGGCGCGGTCGGCGCGAAGCTGATCCGGGAGGTGGAGCCGGGAGAGATCCTCATTTTCGGAAAGGACGGCCCGGTATCCCGCAGGGAACACTGCGGCAAAAAGCCCGGCAGCTTCTGTATTTTTGAATATATCTATTTTGCGAGACCCGATTCATGCATCAACGGGATCAGCGTGCACGAGGCGCGGTGCCGCGCGGGGAGAGAGCTGGCAAAGGCCTGCCCCGCGGAGGCGGACATCGTGATCGGTGTGCCCGACTCCGGCCTGGACGCCGCGCTCGGCTTCAGCCGCGAGACCGGGATCCCCTATGAGATCGGGCTGATCAAGAACAAATACATCGGCAGGACTTTTATTGCCCCGGACAACCGGAGCGACCAGACGAGAATCAAGCTCTCGGTGGTCGCGGAGGCTGTGAGGGGGAAGAGGGTCGTGCTGATCGATGATTCGATCGTCCGCGGTACGACCAGCGCGCGCATCGTCGCCCTGCTGCGTGAGGCCGGCGCTAAAGAAGTGCATATGCGCATCTCCGCGCCGCCGTTTTTGTCCCCCTGCTACTACGGGACGGACATCGATTCCAAGGACGACCTGATCGCCTGTCACCACACGGTTCCCGAGATCGCGAAGATCCTCGGCGCGGACAGCCTGGGCTATCTGCCGGTCGAAAAACTGGGCACGCTCGCCCCGGGCCTCGACTACTGCAGCGCCTGCTTCGGCGGCGCCTACCCGACGCCGGTTCCCGCCGACACCCGCAAGGACCGCTACGAGCGGCGGCTCTCGGAGATCGCCAAAGAGGACGGGAAAACACCGTAAAACCATCAGATACTGGAGGACTGTGAGATGGCTGCATTTGAACGCATTCAGTCAGGCATCCCCGCGATGGATGAGATCCTGGACAATATCCGGCTGGGCGACAACGTCGTCTGGCGCGTGTCCGATCTGGAGGAATTCAGACTGTTTCTGGATCCCTATCTGGACCAGGCCGTCCGGGACGGGAGAAGGGTCGTCTATGTCCGCTTTGCGAGCCATCCCCCGCTTGTGGAAGACCGCCCGGGCGTTGAAACGATAAACATCGAACTGTCGCACAGGTTCGAGACCTTTACCGTTGACGTCCACAACCTCATCGAGAGGGAAGGGAAGGATGTCTTCTACGTTTTCGACTGCCTCTCCGAGCTGCAGACCGCGTGGGCGACGGACCTTATGATGGGCAACTTCTTCAGGGTGACCTGCCCCTTCCTGTTCGTCCTCGATACGGTCGCTTTCTTCCCGCTGATCCGGGGAAAACACTCCCAGCAGGCGATTCAGAAGATCCGCGACACGACGCAGCTCTTTATCGATGTTTATTCTGACGGCAGCACCGTCTATGTGCGTCCGGACAAGGTGTGGAACCGCAATTCCGAGACGATGTTTCTCCCGCATCTGTACGACCCTGAGAAGGGCACCATGGTGCCGCTGCTCGACGGGATCGCGGTCAGCCGCTTTTATCAGCTGATGAACCGCACCGGCCAGGGCTCCGGCGAGGACAGCACGGACGCCTGGGACCGGTTCTTCAATCTCTCCCGGCAGATGTACGAGAATGGGATGGACATCGGCGCCCAGTGCGCGAGAATGTGCAATATCATGATGAGCCGGGACGAAAAGATGCGGACGATGATCCGGAAGCATTTTACGCCGGAGGATTATTTCTTTGTCAGGGACCACATGATCGGGACCGGCCTGATCGGCGGCAAGGCCTGCGGCATGCTCCTCGCCAGGAAGATCGTGGAGAATATGCGCCCGGATCTTTCCGCTTTCATGGAGCCCCACGACTCTTTCTTCATCGGCTCGGACGTCTACTATTCGTATATCGTCGATAATGAATTCTGGGACATCAAGATCCGCCAGCGCTCCGGGGAGGAGTACTTTACCCTCGCGGAGACCTTTGCGGACTGCCTGCTGCGCGGAAGCTTCTCCCCGTACATGGAGGAGCGCTTCGTCCGCCTGCTGGAATACTACGGGCAGGATCCGATCATCGTCCGGTCCAGCAGCATTCTGGAGGACGGGTTCGGCAATGCCTTCGCGGGCAAATATGAATCCGTTTTCTGCGCGAACGTCGGAACGATGGAAGAGAGACTCGCCGAGTTCGAGAACGCCATCCGGCAGGTCTATGCCAGCACGATGTCGCTCTCGGCGCTGGATTACCGCAAGCGCCGCAGCCTCGCGGAGCGGGATGAACAGATGGCGCTTCTCGTGATGCGCGTATCCGGCTCCCATTACGGGCGTTACTACATGCCCTGCGCGGCCGGCGTGGGCTATTCCTACAGCCCCTACCGTTTCCTGGAGAGCATGGATCCCTCCGCGGGCATGCTCCGCCTGGTCATGGGACTTGGGACCTCGGCCGTAGACAGGACAGAGGGCTCCTATCCGCGCCTGGTGAATCTGGACCAGCCGCAGGCCACGTCCCTGGTGACCGTCGCGGAACGACATCAGTTCTCCCAGCGGAAGCTGGAGGTCGTGGACAAAGAGAAAAAATCGCTGGAGCAGATCACTCTGGATGAGATCGACGCTCTGCTCCCGCAGCACATAAAGAAGGCGCTCCTCGAGCACGACTTTGAGATCGAGCAGAGATTCAGAGAGCGCGGAATATCGAGAAAAGTCGAATTCATCTCATGCAAAGGCCTCGTGGGCCGGGAAGAGATCATGAACCACATGCAGGAGATGATGCAGCTCATTCAGACAGAGTACGGACAGCCGGTGGATATCGAATTTACCATCAACCTGTCCGCGGACGGGGAGTACATGATCAACCTGCTCCAGTGCAGGCCGCTCCAGGTCTTCATGGACACGGGAGAGGTGCAGCTGCCGGAAGAGACCCCGGAAGATAAGATTCTGCTTGCCTCCCGCGGCGCGTCCATGGGCCTGTCGAGAATGATCGACCTCGACTATATCATCTATGTCGACCCCATCGCCTACTATGAACTTCCGTACAAGGAAAAACCCCGCGTCGCCAGAGCGGTCGGCAGCATTAACTGGCAGTTCCGCGGCGCAGGGAAGCAGATGATGCTGATCGTTCCCGGAAGAGTAGGCACCTCATCGCCGGAGCTGGGCGTGCCGACTGCCTTCTCCGACATCAGTGAATTTGACGTGATCTGCGAAGTCGCGGAATCCAAAGCCGGCTACAATCCCGAGCTGTCCTACGGCAGCCACATTTTCCAGGATCTGGTCGAAGCGCAGATCCTCTATACGGCAGTCTTCGAAAATGAAAAGACAGAGCAGTATCATCCGGAAAAGCTGGATGCGCTGCCCAGCCTGACAGCGGAGCTGCTGCCGGAATTCGCGGACCTTGCGTCCGTGATCCGTATCTATGACGTAACTGAGCGGGAGAGCCGCGTCTACAATGACCTGCGGCGCGAAAAACTGCTCATTACGATAGGGTGACGCGGTCCCGCAATCCGCGCCGCCCGCAATTGCTTTCCCTCAATGCACAGGGCAGGAACCGGAAGGTCCCTGCCCTGTTTGCATTCAAAACAGATAAAACTATGTGAAAGTACAGGCTGTATATGGTAAAATAAAAGCGTATGATTCGGAAAAAATTAAAAGGCGTTCCTGAATGAAAGGAGGGTCCCTTCGGTGAGGTATTATCTTGCGATCGATATCGGCGCTTCTTCGGGGCGGCATATCGCGGGCTGGCTGGAGAACGGGGAGATCCGGATGAAGGAGGTCTACCGTTTTCCCAACTGGATCGACCATGAAGACGGACATCTTGTCTGGGATACAGAGCGCATCGTGCGCGAGGTCAAGGCCGGATTTGACGCGGCCGCGCAGCAGCTGCCCGGCAGGATCGAGAGCTTTGCGATCGATACCTGGGGCGTGGATTATGTGCTGATGGACGGGGACAGGGCCCTTACGCCCTGCTTTGCGGGCAGGGACGGGAGGACGCAGGCGACGACCCCGCTGGTGCACGGGCGGATGTCTTTCTCCGACCTGTACAGGCGCACGGGCATTTCGTGCATGCCGTACAATTCGATCTACCAGCTGTATGATGATAAGCTTGCGGGCCGCCTTGAACATGCCACGGACTTTATGCTGCTGCCGGAGTACCTGATGTTCCGGCTCTGCGGGGTGAAATGCCATGAGTACACCAACGCCACGACGACGGGCCTGGTCAATGCCTTTACCGGGCAGTATGACCCGGAGATCATCCGCGCGATGGGCTTTCCGGAGCATATTTTCGGAAAGGTCGAAAAGCCGGGCATCGTGATCGGAGAATACAAAGGCGCGAAGGCAGTGCTCTGCGCGACCCATGATACATCCTCCGCGATCGAGGGGATCCCGCTTGCGGGGCGTCAGCCCTATATTTCATCCGGGACCTGGAGCATCCTCGGCGTAAAATCGGAGATTCCGCTGACGGATCCGGAGAGTGAGAGGACGAACTGGTCCAATGAGGGCGGTGCGGACTGCGTCTGCTACCAGAAGACACTGATGGGAATGTGGATGGTGAACCGGCTGCAGGAGGAGCTTTGTCCGGAGAAGTCCTTCCCGGAGATCGTGGAGGAGGCCAGGGCGAGCGCCTTTGACGGGATCGTGGATCCGAACGCGCGGGATTTCCTGGCGCCGGAGAGCATGAAGGCTGCCTTTGACGGCGCGCTTCGCGAGGCGCCGCGCACGGTGGGTGATTATTTCCGCTGCGCTTACCGCAGCCTTGCTTTTTCCTACAGAGACGTATTCAGAGAGCTTGAGGCGAACACAGGCAGGACCTATGAGCAGCTCTGCATTGTCGGCGGCGGCGCGAAAAACACATTCCTGAACGAGCTGACGCAGGAGGCGGTCGGCAGGAAGGTGCTGGCCCTGCCGATCGAGGCGACGTCTATCGGAAACCTGAAGACACAGATGAGAGCCTGCGGGGAGGAAGACATCCGATGACAGAGTGCTATGTTGAGAATTATCCGCGCCCCCAGTTCGTGCGCGGGCAGTGGACAGACCTGAACGGGCAGTGGGATTTTGCCTTTGATGATGCGGACAGGGGAGACCCGGAGCGCTGGTATGAGGACTTTCCGTCCCCCGCTCTTTCCATCCGGGTGCCCTTCACCTTTGAAACCGAGCTTAGCGGCATTCATGACGAGGCCCTGCACCCCTGCGTCTGGTATCACAGGATCCTTCCCGTCGATGCAAACGCCCTGGGGGACGACCGCCTCATCCTTCACTTTGAGGGAAGCGATTTTTACACCCGCGTGTGGGTGAACGGCAGATGCGCCGGCAGCCACAGGGGCGGCTACGCCAGGTTTTCCTTTGACATTACCGACCTTGTGCATGACGGGGAGAACAGCCTCACCGTGCAGGTGCGGGACGACCCGGACGTGGGGCAGCCGCGCGGAAAGCAGCGCTGGCTGGGAGAAAACTACGGCTGCTGGTACGTCCAGCTGACCGGTATCTGGAAGACGGTCTGGACAGAGCAGGTGCCAAAGGCCCGGCTCGAAAAGGCGAAGATGACGCCCCTCTTTGACCGCAATGAGCTTAAGATCGAACTTACCGCGGCGGCGCCGCCGCAGTATTTCGGCCCGGAGCTTTCCGCCGAGGTGGAGGTGCGCTTTGAGGGGACGCTTTTGGGCCGCGTCTGCGTGTCCATGCTCACACCTTATCAGACGGTGACGGTCGACATGAACATGTACGGAAAGGGTGTCCCCGGCTTTGCCTGGGACATGAAGACCTGGTCGCCGGCGGAACCGAACCTGTACGATGTGGATCTGCGGCTTAGGTACCGCGGAGAGGTCATCGATAAAGTCGGCTCCTACTGCGCGATGCGCGAGATCCGCATCGACGGCCCAAATATCCTTCTGAACGGGGAACCGCTCTACCAGCGGCTCATCCTGGACCAGGGGTACTGGAAAAAGAGCGGGCTTACGCCCCCGGACGAGGCGGCCCTCATCCGGGATATCGAGAGCATACAGGCTCTCGGCTTTAATGGCGTGCGGAAGCACCAGAAGATCGAGGATGAGCGCTTTCTCTACTGGTGCGATGTGAAAGGACTGCTGGTGTGGAGCGAGGCCCCCGCGGCCTACGTCTTTACGGAGCAGGCGGTCCGTGAGTTCATCTCCGAGTGGATGGAGATCGTGGAACAGAATTACGATCACCCCTGCATCATCACCTGGACGCCGTTCAACGAGTCCTGGGGCGCCGGCAGGGTGAAGACCCGCCGCGACCAGCAGCACTTTACGGAGGCGGTCTATCACCTCACAAAGAGCCTGGATCCGTACCGCCCGGTCATCGTGAACGACGGCTGGGAGCACACCGTCTCGGACATCCTCACGCTCCACGACTACGAGGAGAAGGGGCAGGTCTTAAAGGACAGGTATGTGGGCCGCAAGGAGGGGATCTTAGCCGGGACTGTGTACCACAATGGCTTTAAAGCCGCGCTGGCTGACGGCTTCGCCTACAGGGGCCAGCCGGTCATGATCAGTGAGTTCGGCGGGATCGCGTTCAAAGACAGCGGGGAAGGCTGGGGATACGGGACGATGGCCGCGTCCGAGGAAGAGTTCCTCGAGCGCCTGAAAGGGATCGCCGCCGCCGTCAGGGAGATCCCCTATGTCTGCGGATACTGCTACACCCAGGTGACCGACGTCCAGCAGGAGATCAACGGCCTGATGGACATGGACAGAAACTTCAAGGTCGCGCCTGAAAAGATCCGGGATATCATACTGTGATCCGCCGGGGGCTTCCCCGACTGAGTGAAAGAACCATGTAAGGAGGAATTCCGTATGAGAAGTTGGAAGAAGAGAGCCTGCGCATGGACCCTGGCTGTGGGAATCATTTTGAATGGTGTACCGTCAGCGGTGTTCGCAGCGGACCGGGAGGACTGGTCTGCCCAGGATCTGAGTGCGGAATTTGACGATCCCTCAGGATTTATTGAGGATTATGACGCGGACGGAATAGATTATTTTGATCCGGAGGAAGAATCTTACGTTCCTGAGATGTATGACGAGGAGCCCGGCGAAGAGGAATGGGAGGATTTCATAGAGGACCCGGAACAGCAGTCCGCGGATGAATCTGTCTGGGAATTTGAAACGGCGGAGGACGAAGAGGATTATTTCGTCCCGGAGGAGGAAACGGAAACGGAAGCGGAAACGGAGACGGAAGCGGAAACAGAAGCGGAAACGGAAACAGAAACGGAAGCGGAAACAGAGGAGCCGGATGAGGAGCCTTTCATGCCTGCCTTCGAACAGTCCGACACAGTGGACGGGGTCGTTATTACCCTGTATGCGCCGGAGGGCGTGTTCCCGGAAGACGCGGTCCTTTCTGCGGAAAAGGTTTCGGAGTATGAGCAGGCGCTGGCTGACGAGGCTGTGGACGAGGTGCGCGAAGAAGGCGTAAGCACAGGCGTTTCTTATACATTTGACATCAGGGTGCTGGACGCGCAGGGCAATGAGCTTCAGCCGGCGGACGGCCGGCTGGCAGAGGTGTCCTTTACCCTGGCGCAGGTAGCAGACGAGAACCTCGAGACTTCTGTCTACCACATCACAGAGGATGAAGCTTCGGGCGGGATGGAAGCTGCGCTCCTCGAAGCGCAGATCAGCGAAGAGGAAGAGACGGTAACGGTGGAGACCGGAGGGTTCTCTCTGTACACGGTTGAATTCACCTATCAGGAGCTGCAGTATGTGCTGAACGGGGATGAGGATGCACCTCTTTCTGAGATCCTTGAGACCGTCGGCCTGACCGGAGAGGCGGAAGCGGTCCGGGTCAGCAATGAGGAACTTTTCTCGGCAGCGCAGGATGCGGAGAGCGGGGAATGGATCGTCAGCGCGCATCAGGCATTTTCCACCCGTGAGTGGATGAAAGTTACGATCGCCGGCGTGGAGTATGAGATCACCGTGACCGATGCCGAAGGAAATCATACAGCCGTACCGGGGACCTATCTGATCACAGTAGAACCGCTGAACGTCGGGCTGGCGGATTTCTATACGCTTTGGGTAGAGGTTCTGGATGGCAGCGGCGCTGTTATGCAGGATACCTATGGCGAAGACTGCTCTTATGATACTGCCCTTCTCGGCTGGTTTGACAGATGGGATGCCAAACAGGTGTCCTTCGATCTGAATAAAGCTCCTGCGAAGATCCGGATCAGGAGCATGTATAAATATGATTTTGATGGCTATGTGTTTGAAGAGCTGATCTATGAGGATGAGATCCCGGATACGCCGGAGGACCATATTGCGTCGGCAGTGTCGGCCATAAACGATCCGACGGATACGATCGAATTCTGCAAATACTCCGTGGAGTGTCTGGAAGGACCGCTTTTCTACATGGACGAAAACGGGATCCAGCAGCAACAGGAGGATTATGAGATCTGGACCGGGGGAACTTTCGGCGATTTCGACTTATCAGACCAGGGGAAGACGAGATGGTATGCCGTGCGCGACGTAATGGAGCAGCAGGGGATCGAGGTCAGCTGCGATGCGCACGTGGTCCTGTGCGATGGCGCGGATCTGAGAACAAATGAGGGAATCCATATCCTCGCCGGCAGCTCACTGACGATCTACGGGCAGAAAAACTACAGCGGCAGGCTGACTGCCAGAGGAAACAAATGGGACAATGGGTCCAAATTTGATCCGCTCAAGATCGAAGGCCGCGGTATGCCCGGCATCAGCGGACCGCTTGGGAGGGGCAGCGCGTCTCTCACGATCAACGGCGGAAACATTACAGCGATCGGCGGCTACAGAGGTGCCGGGATCGGCGGAATGGAAGGCGACGCTTCGCATCTGATCGTTACGATCAACGGCGGCGCTGACGGATCCCGGACGAATGTGACGGCCAGGGGCGGCGTCAGATACAAATACCAGGAAAACGCAAGACCCGCCGAAGGCGGTGCGGGTATTGGCGGCGGCGCCGGCGGCAGCGGAGATCAGGTCACCATTAACGGCGGTACTGTGACAGCGATCGGCGGCAGCGGCGGCGCCGGCATCGGCGGCGGCCTGTTCGGCAGAAGCGGCAGTATTGTCATCAATGCCGGTATTGTGGATGCGGAAGGCGGCACAAACGGCGCCGGCATCGGCGGCGGAGATGGCGGGACCAATGACGAGATCACCATCAATGACGGTACAATTACGGCGACCGCGATCGACCCGACAGATGGCGATCGCAAAAACTATGCTGCGGCGATCGGTGCAGGCGGATCGACGGACCAGGGCGGCAGAATCACGATCAACGGAGGTACCATCAAAGCCAAGAGCTGCGGCTACGGCGCGGGTATTGGAGGCGCCGGCGGCGGAAACGGATCCGGTCGTAACGGCGGCGTGATAGAGATAAAAGGCGCGGAGAGCGATGTCGTTGCCATCAGTCTTTACGGCGCCGGGATCGGCGGCGGCGGAGCCGACGAGGACGGAGCCCTGGGCGGACGCGGCGGAAACGGCGGGAATATCACGATCAATGACGGCGATGTCTTTGGTATGTCTACTGCCGGCGGCGCCGGGATCGGCGGCGGAAACGGCGGAAACGGCGGGATCATCACGATCAACGGGGGCTGTGTCTTTGGTTATGGCGGTTCTTACTACTTCAGCTGGGATACCGAAGATGCCGAGGATACAGAGGGCAGCGGCATGGACGGCTTTTCGCCGGATGAGGTCAATGCCTTTATGGAACAGGATATGTTCGATTGGATCGCGGATGCGGTCCTTAACATGCTGTTTTCTGAAAACTACAGCGGCGCGGGCATTGGCGGCGGCTCGAGGGGATCGGGCGGCACGGTGAAAGTCAACGGCGGTATTGTGATCGCGAAGGGCGGCCTCAATACCTGCAGCGCGATCGGCTGGGGCGACAAAGGCCGAAAGAGTTCAGACCTTTACATCTATGACAGCGCAAGGGTAACGTACGGAAATTACCGGCCGGACGAGATCAGAATAGAAGGTTATCAGGAAGGCAGCAGCCCGGACAGGATCGCCGAAAAAATAGAGCTGGCTCAGACCAATGCCTATGCAAGAATCGAGCCGGGCCCCATTGTTATGACCTTTGATACAGACGGAAAATGCGTCCCGCCGGAAGATCAGCCGATCGTGATGGGCAGCAGGGCCCGGAAGCCGGAAGATCCTGCTGTTGATCCTGAAATGACCGGGGGCAGATATTACATCTTCGACGGCTGGTACAAAGAAAGCAGCGAAAACGGCTACGGGGAGCTGTTTGACTTTGACGAGCCGGTCATGACGAGCACGACCCTCTACGCCAGGTGGATAGAGGCATGGCCGCTGACGATCAGGAAGGTCTGGCCGGGAGAGGAAAAGTTCAGGGAGCTCATTCCCGGTTCTGCGGAACTTTCCTTTGCAGATCAGTACGAGGTACGAGGGAGGCAGGGTACGGAAGGGTGCGCTGACGATCACCGCAAAGGGCGCTGATGAAGTACCGGGTACCGCGGACGACTGGACTGCATCGCTGCTCATTACAAAGGGCAGCAATATGACCCTCAGCGAAAATACGGCGGAAGGCTTTGCCCCTCTTGGCTGGACTCTGCAGTATGGGGATACGAAGATCCGTCTTGCGAAGAACGATGACGGGAGCGCAGAACTGAATCTGGCGGAGATCACGAAAGATCCGGGGCCGGAGGCGGACGGGATCATTGCCGCGCTGACGGAGGGCAGTCTTGCTTTGACGCTCGAAAACGCGCGTGCCTATACGGTTCGCAAGGAATGGCAGGGATGCGTCCCGCAGAGCTACCGGATCGAAGAAGCGGACTATACGGGCGTCTTTGACTGGCTGGCCGTGATGGATCATATTGACGTCGTGCTGCAGCACCTGGAAGAGGATGGAAGCTGGAGCACCGCAGAGTCCGGTACGCTTCGGGAAGTGCAGAGCGGGAAGCGGTCAGACTGGAAATATACCTTTGGAACGGCGATCGATGATCCGGAAAAGTACCGCATCCGTGAGGTCATCAGGAATGACGGCTCGAGAGAGGGCTACCTGATCATGGGAGAGTTCGTTTTTGATAAGGATGATCCCTCTGTCATGATAGATGAATCCGGTCATGAATATCGGATCCTGTATGACAAGGACGATCCGGAAGCCGATGGAAATGAGCAGTCATTTGTATTTCGGTGCTATCCGCAGTATAACACCGCGTATTCCGACGTCAGCGTTGACGCGGTATTTGGTGTTTCTTATAACTTTGACGAAGACGGGAATTTTGTGATCACCAACCGGAAGGGCAGACTCCTGTCCGCAGTGATGAACTGGAAGGATGAGAACAAATACACACCCAAACCGGAGAAGATCACGGTACTCCTGCAGCATAAAGAGACCGATGAGAATCAGCAGGACGTTTGGGAGGATTTGGAACCGCAGGATCTGAATGCCGGGAATGACTGGAAAGTCACGTTTGAGAATACGTGCCCGGAGGACGAGGAATTCGGGAATTATCGGATCCGGGAGCTCGGAGAAGACGGCACCATCGCTTACGATGAGGAAGACGCGGACCGATCCGGTGATCCCTGTAATGCCGCGGCTTTCACAATGACAGACAAGGATGGCAGGGTGCGTCATCTTTATCATACCGTCGAGTATCGGGATAATGATGGCGGCCTCACGGAGATCACGAATATCGGACGGATATTCTCCGTTGAAAAAGTGTGGAACCGGGCAGCGGGAATAGGTTTTGTGCCCTATTCGGTAAATGCCCGCCTGCAGCACTTAGAGAGCAGGGAAGGCAATAACGAAGTCTGGGAACAGGTGGACGGCGTGCCGGATGCCTATATGAGAAGCAGCATGGGATGGAGAGATTCCTTTGCGCCGGTCTGGGAAGCCGGAGAATACCGTGTACGTGAACTGGGCAGTACGACGGACAAAAATGTCATTTATGCCGGTGACGATCCGGACAGAGGAGACGGGGAAACGGTCTATAAAGAATACGTACATGTCACCTCCGATTATTCGGATTATTATGTTCCGGCAGAATATGCTGTCACCTATCAGGCGGATGGTGACAGGACAGTTATTACCAATACGCAGAAGGGCTCCCTGTATGCCGAAAAGAAGTGGGATATCGACATGGATCAGGAACAGAAACCGGATTCGGTCGAAGTCATCCTTTGTGTTTTTGTCGGTAATGGAGAGAACTCTTATTATAAAGTGCTGGAACGGGGAGAACTGAGCGATCAAAATAACTGGAAGTATGCGTTTGAATATGTTCCGGACAGCGTGACAAACCTTATTGTCCGGGAACTGGATAAAGATGGAAGAGTCGTGATCGATCCGTCTGAGAAAGCCCGCGTCAGCGATGGCAGTTATCAGCCAAGGGAAAAATATTATCCATTTATAGAGGAAAGCGTTGGGAAACCGGCAGAACTTGCGAAAACCTGGACCGGCAGCGAAGACATAACCGCCTCCTATATCATCGGGAATGGCGGCGATGCCCGGGAAGCAGTCTATAATGTCAAATACGACCGGGATACAAGTACAGGCGTATTCACGATCACAAACAGCGCCTCATCCCCGCTGGAGGTAAAAAAGGTCTGGGATATTGACAAAGACGGAAAGTACAGGCCCGAAACCATCACAGTGGTCCTGCAGCATAAAGAAGCTTTGCCAGGGGCAGGCTGGGAAACGGTGGAAACGGCGGTACTTGGCCCGCAGAATAAGTGGAAAGCCGCGTTTGGCGAGGATACGATCGATCTGGAAGATCCGGAGAATTACCGGATCCGCGAGCTGGATCCGGAGGGCGGCATCGTTTATGCCCCGGACGACGAAGACAGGGATGAGGCCAAAGCCGCTAAAGTCAGATACAGGGTGAAGGCCGACAGCGAAGAAAACGAAGCGGCCTATACCGTTAAGTATGAGACCGACGAAAAAGGCAATACCACCATCACCAACCAGGCGATCCTGGAGATCAGCGGGACCAAGCGCTGGACCGAGCCAGGCACAGGGGCCGGCGGCGCGGCAGAAGAGCGCCCGGAGAGCATCACCATCCGCCTGCTGGCGGACAATAAAGAAATAGACTCCGCGGAAGTAAACGGGGAGGATGGCTGGTCGTGGAGCTTTGAGGATCTGCCGAAGTACGCGGACGGAGAGGAGATCTCCTACACCATCACCGAAGACGCAGTGGAGAATTACACCTCCGAGATCGATGGGTATGATGTGATCAACACGCTTGTACCGGGCAAAACGCAGGTGACAGTAAATAAAGTCTGGGATGACGGGGACGATCAGGACGGGATCCGTCCCGCCACCGTAACCATCAGGCTGCTCGCGGACGAGCGGGAGACCGGGAAAACGCTGACTCTTTCGGAGGCGAACGGCTGGTCCGGCATCTTCACAGATCTGGATGTGATGGCCGCGGATGATGAGGAAGCGGAAGAGGGGGACGCCGCGGAAGGCGAACCGAAGAAGATCACGTACACCGTCGAAGAGAAAATGACGGATGTGATCACCGGTGAAGACGGCGCCGGGACCTATGGTGTCGATGAGATCGCCGGCGACGCCGAAAAGGGCTTTACGATCACGAACAGGCACACGCCGGAGAAGGTCTCGGTTTCGGTGACCAAGGCATGGGAGGGCGATGCCGACGCCGGGAAGGACAGGCCGGAGAGCGTCACCATCCGCCTGCTGGCTGACAATGTCGAAATCGACGAAGAAGAAATAACGGAATCGGCAGAAGGCGAATGGAAGTGCAGCTTCGAGGATCTTCCCAGGTTTAAAGACGGCAAACAGATCACCTACACCATCACCGAAGATGCCGTGGAGAATTACACCGCGCAGGTGGAGGCCGCGGAGGAAGAAGGTGCCGGAGAAAAGATCTGCTATAAGGTCACCAATACCTATGAGCCGGGCCGGACACAGGTGAATGTGGTCAAGATCTGGGAAGACGAGGATGATCAGGACGGAATCCGCCCGGCAGCGGTCACAGTGAAACTGCTGGCGGATGGCGAGGATACCGGAGAGTCGCTGATCCTGACACAGTCGGAAGGCTGGGCAGGGTTGTTCACCGCGCAGCCCGGGGCCGTCTATACTGTCGAAGAGGAAAAGGATGAGAAGGTGATCACCGGCGAGGACGGGGAAGGCACATACGCTGTCGGTGAGCCTGCCGGAAATGCCGAAACGGGCTTTACGATCACCAACACACATACACCGCAGGTGATCAGGGTCGAAGGAAAGAAGACCTGGGATGATAATGATGACCGCGAGGGCAGACGTCCCGAAAGCATCACCATCCGCCTGATGGCTGACGGCAAAGAGTGTGAAGCAAAGACAGTCACCGAAGAGGATGGCTGGGCGTGGAGCTTCGAAGATCTGCCGAAGTACGCGCGGGGCAGGGAGATCGACTATACGATCACAGAAGACAGCGTGAAGGACTATATTTCCGAGATCGACGGCTTCAATGTGACGAACACCTATAAACCGGGCCGGACCCAGGTCGCGGTGACCAAAGTCTGGGAGGACGAAGATGATCAGGATGAAAAACGTCCGTCCCGGGTGCTGATCAAACTGCTGGCAAACGGTGTGCTTATAGATACCAGGACGCTGACACAGAGAAATGACTGGAGGACCGTCTTCACGGATCTGCCCGCGGAAGACAAGTATGGCAATACAGTCAAATATACGGTCGATGAATGCACCACGGATTCCATTACCGGGACAGACGGCCCGGGGACCTATGCCTTTGTGATAACCGGAAACGCCCAAAAGGGATTTACCGTCACAAATATTCATACGCCGCAGGCGATCAGCATTGATGTGGTCAAGGTGTGGGAGGACAGTGGCGACCGGGATGGCATCCGTCCGGCAGGCGTTGAAGTATATCTCTGGGCAGAAGGAAGCAATGACAGCGATGTGTATTCGGCGGTCCTGTCCGAAGAGAATGACTGGAAATATACTTTCACGGGTCTGGCTGAAGAAGGGGATGACGGCACACCGCTAAGGTACTCCGTGAGCGAGGAGCTGACGGATGTGATCACCGATGATACAGACGGTCCCGGCACGTATGTTTACGAAGTAAGGGGCGATGCCGACACAGGATTTACAGTGATCAACACGCACACACCGGAAACAGTAAACGTAAAGGTCCAAAAGATCTGGGAAGACGCGGACGATCAGGATGGCATCCGTCCGGAAACGGTAACTGTGAAGCTGCTGGCAGACGGCGCAGGCACAGGGGAGACGCTGGATCTTGGCGGGCCGGACGGCATCTGGGAAGGCACCTTTGAAGGCGTTGATAAAAAGAGTGCCGGTAAGGATGTAAGGTACACGGTGGAAGAAGTGAAGACAGATGTCATCACCGGGACGGACGGACCGGGGACCTATGCAGATTCTGTCGGAGAGCCGGACGCAGAGGAGAACGACATCCGCATCACGGTGACCAATACCCACACGCCTGCCGTGACCGACGTGACCGGAAGTGTGACCTGGGAGGATAATGAGGATGCCCTGGGAGCACGTCCGGAAAGCATCACGATCCATCTGAAAGCAGGAGATGACGACCAGGAGATCGATGAGAAGACGGTAACGGCGAAAGACGACTGGAAGTGGAGTTTTACAGATCTGCCGAAGTACGAGCGGGGCAGGGAGATCCCCTATACGATCACGGAAGATCCGGTAAAGGATTATACGACCGGCATCGACGGCTATAACGTGATCAATACGTATACTCCGGAGGACCCGCCGTCATCCGAGGACCCGCCGTCATCCGAGGACACACCGTCTGAGCCCGTGGAATATAAGATCACCTATGTTCTGAACGGAGGAAACTTCAACGGGGATGAAAAGGACATAGAAGAGACCTATCCGGAAGGGGCAACGATCAAGATCCACGAAAAACCGGAAAGGGATGGATACACATTCCTCTACTGGGAGGGCTCAAAGCATTATCCCGGAGATGAGTATCAGGTGACGGAGGATCACACATTCGTGGCTCAGTGGGAACAGCAGGAAGAGAAGGGTGAAACAGATCCTTCCAAAGGAGAAACGGATACACCTGATGATCCGGCAGATAAGAAGGATGGATCTGACACGCCGGCAGA
>CAJOLD010000004.1 GCA_905235435.1 uncultured Lachnospiraceae bacterium | reverse complement strand
ATCTGCCGGGCCTCTGAAACATGGCAGTGCAACTCCGGGATATCGGCCTGCTGGTCTGCTTTTTGCTCTTGACTGAGCCAAGTCGGGCAGTGCAAACCCCGGAAATCCCAGGGATGGTCTGCTTTCGCCCGCGGCAACCGGCCCCCGCCAGGTATTAAAGCAAGTCGCGACTATTTTTTATTGACCTGCCGACTCCAATGCCGCGCCGGGAAGCCAACACCGCGCCGGGAGGCCACCCCAATGCTTCCTCTTGCCCGCAACCTACAAAATCCGCGTCATCGTTCCCGCTGTCACCTTGTAGAAGATGTTCCAGTCCGCCAGCGTCTGCAGGAAAGCGCTTTCGCTTACCATGACCGCTATCTTTGCCCCAACCTCCGTGGCGGAGAACAGGGACAGTATGATCATGAGGATCCAGATGATGACGACGCCCTCAAGCAGTCCCACTGCGAGTCCCCCGAGGCGGTTCACCGCGCTGATCACGGGCAGGCGCGCAAACAGATCGAGCGCCGCAAATACAGCCCGCAGGATGATGTTTACCAGGAGGAAGGTCGCCAGGAAGGCAACTGCCTCCAGGACAAGGTTCGCGAAGAAGCCGGCAATATATCCGCCGAAATCGGTCACGTCCAGCTTTTTATAGCCCTCGCTGTTGTTGTAGTTGATCATCATGTCCTGCAGGAAGGAGGGCACCGGCAGGCTGCGGATGAGCTTTGTCTGGTCCACCTTCGTGAGGGATGAAAGGGCGGCCGAGGCGACATCGCTCCCCAGCGTATCGCTCCCCAGCGTATATCCGGGGAAATACTGGTCGATCAGGCCCTGGAGCTCTTCGTCGCTCATGTAGTCTACGCCGGAGCTGTCCATGCCGTACTGCTCGAGCAGCGACTTGATCTGCTCCCTGCCGACGGCGGAGCTGCCGGCGGCGGAGCCGGAGCTTCCCGCGGAGCCGGAATCTCCCGCCAGCAGTTTCCCTGTCTGCGAAGCGATCAGCCCTTCGCACTGCCCGCGCACGTTGTCATACAGCGGTGTCTGCGTCCTCAGAAACTGCGTGATATACGGAAGGCACGCCCAGATGAGCAGCGTGGACAGAATAAGGGACAAGACTCCCGCCAGCTTTCTGACCAGCCCCTTCCGCATTCCCAGGATCCCCGAGAGCACCAGGATGACCACTCCCACAAGTCCTGCGTAATTCATATCTATACCCCCCCTGTCTTTTCCGCCCCGGGATCTCTACCGGATGCGGATCTCGTTCAGGTTGTTCCTTGTTATCACCATATATTTTCTGAAACCGGGAATCTTCATGAAATAGCGCACCGGTTCCTCAAAGTCTGTGTTAAAGCGCATGGTCCCGTGTCTCGTGAACACCATCAGATACTGTTCGGTGTAAGCGAGGATCTCATCGCCGTCCAGCAGGATGCGGGAATAGCTTCCGTCAAAGGTCGTCTCCATCATCTTCCGGCCGGTATAACTGTAGAGAGCCATGCGCCAGCGGTCGCCGTCCCCCGCGCTCCCGTCCGTCTGGTTCTCGAACACGAAACCGACCGCGGACTCGCTGTGGAACGTGCTGACGATCTCATCGTCAAAAAGGATCTTATCCTTTTCCTCGGGCACGCCGCTGTTCGTATAAATGATCAGCCCCTCGTCCCCGACTGCCGCGGGCGTATTCTCGTCCGCGTAGAAGATCTCCGGGAATACCTGTCCGGGATACTCCGCGGACCCGGTCATATGTGCCTCGTTGGAGCCGGCAGCCGACGAAAAATCGAAAAAGGCGATCGTTGTGCCGGTGCCCGATTCCTTCACGCCCAGGAAGGAGACCATCAGCCGCTTCCCGCTCGGCGAGATGGCAACGTCCAGCGGATAGCCGAAATCTTCCACCGTCGTCCGGATCTCCGCGATCTTCTCGCCGCCTGTCCCGAACAGGGTTATCCAGGTGACCTCCCCGCCCTGTGTGACAAGGGCCGTCACCCCCTGGCCGGAAACAGCCGCTTTCAGGATGGGATATTCTGTCTGGAAGGATCCCAGCATGCCTGACTCATTAAAGACCGCGACCTGTGTGCCCTGCTGCTCCGCGATCACCATCGTGCGGTCATCGCAGATATCCGTGATCGGCGCCTGCATGCTGAAGGCGCTGCTCCATTTCATCTCGTTTTTTCTGCTCACGCAGAACACGCCGTCCGGGCTGTACTTGATGATGCTCTTCCCGAGAGCTGCGTACTGCGTGCCCTCCACGTCGGCGTTCTCCCTCGCGGAGGTGATCACGTAGGTCGTGAAGGTATGATTCCTGTTGTACAGATAAAAGCCGATCGTCGCGATAAAGATCAGCACAAGGATGCACGTCATCCACAGGCGGGAATCATGCAGGATCCCGGCTGCCGGGGACGGTCTCCGGTCCGCGGGCGCTTCTTCCCCCGCGCCAAGGTCGCTGATCTCCATGTCCGCCTCGATGTCGTCATCCCGGTCCCAGGGACGCAGAAAAGCCAGCTTTTCTTTTATATTCAAAGATCTCTTTTTCGGGTCCCTGTTCTCCATAACACTTTAAGCCCTTTTCTTCCGGGCAGCTACAGCTGCGTCCTGCCCTCCAGCGCCCGCAGGAGCGTCACCTCATCGATATACTCAAGGTCTCCGCCCACCGGAACGCCGCTTGCGATCCTGCTCACCTTTATCCCTGTCGGCTTGATCAGCCTGCTGATATACATCGCTGTCGTTTCGCCCTCCAGGCTCGAGTTCGTGGCGATGATCACCTCATCCACGTCTCCCTCAAGCCGCGTCATCAGCTCCTTCAGCCGGATATCCCCCGGCCCTATCCCGAGCAGGGGAGAGATGGCGCCCTGCAGGACGTGGTACACGCCCTCGTATTTTCCCGTCTTTTCGTAGGCGCCCAGGTCCCTGGACGTCTCCACGACCATGATCGTGCGGCGGTCCCGCTTCGGATCGCTGCAGATCGGACAGACCTCCCGGTCCGTCATGGTACAGCACACCTTGCAGTAACAGATATGCTTCCTCGCGCCGACGATCGAGTCGGCCAGCTGCTGCACCCGCTCCTCCGGCATGCTCACGATATGAAAGGCCAGCCTCTGCGCCGTCTTCCCGCCGATGCCGGGAAGCGAAGAGAGCTGTTCGATCAGCTTTGTGACCTCACTTCCGTAATAATCCATTTCCCGTCTGCTCCCTTACAGCCCGAAGCCTCCGAGGCCGCCAAGGCCGCCGGCGAGCTGGGACATTCCTGCCGCGGAAGCCTCGTCCACCTGGCGGAGCGCTTCATTGACCGCAGCCACGATCATGTCCTCGAGCATCTCGACATCGTCCGGATCCACCGCTTCCTCAGCGAGCGTCACCTTCAGGACCTCTCTCTTTCCCGATACAGTCACCTGCACGGCGCCGCCGCCTGCAGCCGCGGTAAATTCCTGTTCCTCCAGCTGCTTCTGCGCTTCCTCCATCTGCTTCTGCATCTTCTGCGCCTGCTTCATCAGGTTTCCCATGTTGCCCGGCATTCCTCCGGGAAAACCGCCTCTCTTTGCCATATCGGTCATTCCTCCTCTTCAACTTCGATATCCATGTTCACAAAATCCTGCTGTGCCTTTTTCAGGACGATCTCGCGCAGCAGCGCGTCCTCTCCCGCCTCTTCGCCCTCGATCACAAAGCGGACGTTGGCGGATCTCCCTGTCTTTTCGGCGATCAGCCTCTCCAGCAGGGGCTTCATCTCCGGATCCTGCGTAAAGCGCTCTCCGAGGAAATCGCCAAAGACAACGACCAGCGTATTCTCCGCGCCGGGCGCCGACGAGAATTTCAGCACTGCCTTTTCGAGGATGGACCTCGCTCCGGGCCGTATTCCGGCGGCGATGCCCTTCCACTGTGACGCGATCAGTTCCAGGTCCTCCGGGACCGCGGGCTCATACTGAAGCTCCTCCTCGGGACCGGGGCCGGCATCGGGGCCGCCCGCGGGCGCTCCGTCCGCCGCCTGCGCCGCAGGGGCCGCGCTCCAGACGCCCTTTTTCAGCTGCTCCTCCAGCTGTCTTACCCGCTGCGTCAGGGATGCGATATCCTGCTGCATCTGCGGCCTGCACAGCCGGATCATGGCCGTCTCCAGTGTGATCCTCTGGTTGGCGGAATTTCTCATCTGCGAGGACAGCTCCGACAGCACCCGGATATAGCGGAAAAGCGTATCCATGGGCACCATTGCGGCCTCCTGCGTAAGCAGGGGCACGTCCTCCTCCGGCAGGTCCAGCATCTCTTCCGTGCTGTCCGATACCTTGAGGAGCATCAGGTTCCGCAGATACCATATGAAATCATTGACCAGCAGCGCAAGGTCCCTGCCCTCGTCGGCCAGATCGCCGATCTGCCGCAGCAGGGCTGCCGCGTCCCCCGCGATCACGCTGCGCAAAAGCCGGCTGTATGTCTCCGCGTCCACCGCTCCCAGCACGTCCATGACTTTGCTGTAGGTCAGTGCCTCCCCGGCAAAACAGGAGATGCATCTGTCCGTCAGGCTGAGCGCGTCGCGCATGCCGCCGTCCGCCTTCCGCGCGATGTAGCGGACTGCCTTCTCTTCCGCCTCCACCTGTTCCTGCGCAAGGAGCTGCGTGAGCCTCTCCGTGATCTGATCCAGGGGGATCCTCCTGAAATCAAAGCGCTGGCACCTGGAGAGGATGGTCACCGGCACCGACTGGACTTCCGTGGTCGCAAGGATGAAGATCACATGCTCCGGCGGTTCCTCCAGCGTTTTTAAAAGCGCGTTGAAAGCACCCGCGCTGAGCATATGCACCTCGTCGATAATATAGATCTTTTTCTTAAGCGAAGCCGGAGCGTAGGCGACCTCTTCGCGGATCTGCCGGACGTTCTCGACGCCGTTGTTGGATGCGCCGTCGATCTCGATCACATCCATCGTCCGCCCTTCCAGGATAGACCTGCAGCTTTCGCACCGGCAGCACGGATTTCCGTCCTGCGGATCCTCGCAGTTCACCGCCCTGGCCAGGATACGGGCGACCGAAGTCTTTCCGGTTCCCCTGGTCCCGCAGAACAGATATGCGTGACCGACCCGCCCCGCGCGCACCTGGTTGCGGAGGGTCGTTACCGCCGCTTCCTGTCCGACGACCTCATCGAAGGTCTCCGGCCTGTATTTCCGATACAGCGCTGTATAACTCATAAAAATCCTCATTTCCGTCCGAATTCGGCCGGATAACAACAGAAAACGCGTCAAAGGCGCGTTTTCTGCTTCGCATCATTTATCTGACATGAACGGGCGCCTCCCGTCCGTTCCTCAGTCACCCATGCAGAGTCCGAGCATCTTGCATTCCTTGATGATCTGATCGTCGGGAGATACGGTCTTAAGCCTTCCGGCGACCTCGCCCAGCGGGATCTTCTTGACCTTGTTGTTGACGATGCCGACCATGAAGCCGTACTGCTCGTTGATGATCAGCTCCGCGGCCTCAACGCCCAGCCTGGTGGAAAGAACGCGGTCATACGGGCACGGGCTTCCGCCTCTCTGTGTGTGGCCCGGCACCGTGATGCGCACTTCCGTTCCGCTCGCCTGCTCGATCTCATGCGCCAGCTCGTAAGCGACAGAGGGATGATATTTCTTCTCCTCCATCTTCTTTTTCAGATCTTTCTTGCTGAGGCTCGCATCCTCCGCGGAGACAGCGCCCTCAGCGACGGCAATGACGGTAAAGCCCTTGCCCTGTTTTGTCCTCTTGTCGATCGCCTCCAGGACCTTGTCCAGGTGATAGGGGATCTCCGGAATGAGGATGATATCCGCGCCGCCGGCGATTCCGGCGTACAGCGTCAGCCAGCCGACCTTGTGTCCCATGATCTCGACGATGAACACGCGGTTATGGGAAGCGGCCGTCGTATGGATGCGGTCGATCGCGTCCGTGGCGATATTGACGGCGCTGTAAAAGCCGAAGGTCATGTCCGTTCCGTAGATATCATTGTCGATGGTCTTCGGAAGGTGGATGATATTCAGGCCTTCTTCGCGGAGAAGATTCGCGGTCTTCTGCGTGCCGTTGCCGCCCAGGATGACCAGGCAGTCAAGGCGCAGTTTATAGTAATTCTGTTTCATCGCCTCGACCTTGTCCAGACCCTTTTCATCCGGAACACGCATCAGCTTGAACGGCTGCCTTGAAGAGCCGATGATGGTGCCGCCCTTAGTAAGGATACCGGAGAAATCTGAAGAGGTCAGAAGTCTGTAGTCACCGTAGATGAGGCCTCTGTAACCGTTCATGAAGCCGTAGACCTCAAGTTCCTCGATGTTGCTGGCAAGGCCCTTGACAACACCGCGCATGGTCGCGTTCAGCGCCTGACAGTCGCCGCCGCTCGTAAGCAGTCCGATTCTTTTCATAAGATCCACACCTTTCTTTTGTTGAAAAAGTAAAACACCCCTGTTTTTATATTATACCTTTTTTATCAGTGTGGTACAAGAAAAAAAGTTGCCGCCGGGGCCTTCCCCGGCGGCAGCCTTCAGCCTTAATTAAAGTATACGATATCGGTCTGCGGCGCACCGGCCGGCTCGATCTTTTCAGCGTAGAGGACCGGGCCTTCTCCCCCGTACTCTGCCCTGTTTTCATATTTTACCGCTGCCGTGATGCGCACCCACGACCGCTGCGCGGGCATCGCGCACGCCCCGGTGCGGCAGATGTATCCGATGAACCGGATGTCGTTCTCACAGCAGGTCATGGCGTTGCGCCCCGGGATAAAGCAGTCCCTCTGGAACTGCCGCGGGATGAGCACCTTGCCCAGGAAGCTCACCTTTTTGTTCCTGTATCGCTCGGGCGAATCCGCCATATCAAGATACCAGAGACCGAAGTCCTGGTCCTCGATGGTGATCACCTCAGCGTTGATGTCATAGGGCGGCTGGGCTTTTCCGATGTCGAGCTGATTGCCGTCTTTGTCCTCGAACCCGAGCATGGCGCCCTGGTTGACTGCCTTGACGGTCCTGCGGAATTTCTGCAGATCCATGGAGAGGTCGCAGCGATTGAAAATGACCATCTCGGTGTACGCGAAAATGTTGCTGAGGATGCTGCGCATATTCGCAAGATACATCTCAAACGTGCTGCCGTCCACAAGCGTGATCACCTGAACGATCTCCCAGCGCTTCGGCATCCGCATCTGCCCGAATTTTTTCGCGTCCCACATTCCGTTGAACTCGACGAAGACGCGGGCGGGACGGTACTTCCTGCCGCAGTCCTCCAAAAACTGTGTCGTCAGATCCTCTTCTCTTTCGACGCGGACGATCTCAATGCCCCTTCTCTTTAAGCGCGGCTCGTCATACTCCTCCTCGCCTTCCTCGCACAGCAGCAGCAGCGTGCGCGCGCCGTCGGCAAAATCAGGGGAATCGAGCACGTCCCTGATGAAGGACGTCTTGCCGCTCTCCAAAAATCCCGTGATCAGATAGATGGGTGTCTCAAGCATTTCTCAGACTCCGTTCCGCTGCAGCGTCCGCTTCAGATGCCGAACAGCTCTGCCAGCTTATCTTCCTTCAGTTTCGAACCGATCACGCACAGACGGCCGGTGTACTCCGGAGCGCCCTCGCGCAGCTCCTTCTCTTCCGGCACCATGTCGAAATAGATCCAGGTCCCGTCCTGTGCGGGGACCATTCCCTTTGCCCTGAGCACCAGGCCGTAGGTCTCGGAATCTCCGAGGGAATCGAGGATGCCGCTGATCTCTTCGCGCGTGTATTTGCGCGGCGTCTCGACGCCCCAGCTCGTGAAGATCTCATCCGCGTGATGATGGTGATGATGATCGTGGTCATGATCGTGATGATGGTGATGCTCGTGATCGTGGTCATGGTCGTGATGATGCTCATGCTCGTGATCGTGATCATGGTCGTGATGATGCTCATGCTCGTGATCATGGTCCTCGTCATGGTCATGATGATGCTCATGCTCGTGATCGTGGTCATGGTCGTGATGATGCTCGTGGTCATGATCATGATCGTGATGATGGTGATGCTCTTCCTCCTCGGCCAGCAGCTCGTCCGCGAGAGACACCGACTGTTCCATGGCTGCGAGGATCTGCTTTCCGTCCAGTTCATCCCAGGGCGTGGTGATGATGCGCGCCTTCGGGTTCTTTTCGCGGATCAGGGCGACTGCATCCTGCAGCTTCTCTTCCCCGACGTTCTGCGTGCGGCTCAGGACGATCGTCCCGGCGCTCTCGATCTGGTTGTTGTAGAACTCGCCGAAGTTCTTCATGTACATCTTGACCTTGGTGACATCAGCGACCGTGACCAGGCTGTTCACCTGCATATCGCAGTCCTTCGAGACATTCTCGACCGCCCTGCGGACATCGGAGAGCTTTCCGACGCCGGACGGCTCGATAATGATGCGTGCCGGAGCGAACTGCTCCATCACCTTTTTCAGCGCCTCGCCGAAATCACCTACCAGCGAGCAGCAGATGCACCCGGAGTTCATCTCCGTAATGTTGATGCCGGCATCCTTAAGGAAGCCGCCGTCGATGCCGATCTCGCCGAATTCATTCTCGATCAGCACGATCTGCTCGCCCTCAAACGCCTCTTTGATCAGCTTTTTGATCAGCGTCGTTTTTCCGGCACCGAGAAAACCCGAGAGAATATCGATCTTTGTCATTCCTTTTCATCCCTTTCAACATTCTGATAAAGACGGGGGAGAGCCTCCCCCGGCTCTTCGACCAGCCTTACATACGTGCAGGCAAACCGGATATCCGGCTCCTGCGCAAACTTTTCCGCAATGATTCTGCGGATGTCGCTGCACGCGGCAAAATTATCTTCCACTGTCTGCGTAACGACCGTCGTTCTCAGATCGATCGCGCCGTTTGACAGATCGCGGACCATTACCGTCACCTGCGGGATCTCCTCGCCTCTCTCCTGTGCGGCCTCCCGCACATAGGGATCATTCTGCACCGTTTCCCTGATCAGGGAGATCGCCTTCTCCAGGTTCGAATCGTAGGTCAGCCTCAGATCGACAAAATTCGAGCTCCGCATGTCATCGCCCTCACGGGTCGTATTGTCGATGACGATCGTATCCATCACCGAATTCGGGATGATCTCGTATGCCGAATTGATCACGTTGCGCAGCGTCGTGCTCCGCAGATCAATGGACTCCACATAGCCCGTCATCTGTGTTCCGTTCACCGTAATGCTTATCCTGTCCCCGACCCGGAAGGGTTTGCCGGTCACCAGGATAAAACCGTGGACCAGGTTCGAGAGGCCCTCCTGAAAGACAAAGCCGAGCACGACCACGATCAGGGAGGACGACAGAACGATCTCCGACATAAACCTGGACAGCGATCTGGAGCTGCTTAAGATCTTCAGAACAAACACGATGATCAGCAGAACCTTGATGCACACTTCGATCAGCTTTACGACCGCGGGCTGCAGCTCCTGCAGCTTTTTCATCGTCTTTGACTTAAAGATCCCGTCCGTCAGCATCAGCAGCAGGATCAGCACGATGATCAGGAAAAAGATATACAGCACTTCATTTGCGAAGAGCGATCCGAAGAATTGTCCTATCTTCTCTATCATTTTACCTTTAATTTACGGGGCGACCTGCTCCGTGCCGGACTCGGTCACGGACTCAGTCACGTCCTCTTCCACTGCCTCCACGGCAGGTTCTGTCTCCTTGACAAGGAACTTATCCGTGAAGGTGATCGCTGCCACCGCATCCTTATCCACAGAGATCTCGGATGCCTCTGCCCACTCGTCAAAGAGCGCCGTGATCGCATCGGCTTTCCGCTGCTCAACGATCTCTTCCTTCTTGGCCTCGGTCGCTTCCTCATCAAAAGCGTCGTCTACATGAATGATGTAGTATCTTGTCCCGGATTCGATGACGGAATTGATGATCGCTCCGTCGTCAAGACCGGCGGCTGCTTCAATAATGGCTTCATCCACGTCCTGGCTGTCGGCGCCGAACGTGAACTGGCCGGTAAGGGCTCCGTCTTTTTCAGCCGCGTCCGCGGAAAGCTGTTCCCATTCAGTGCCGCCCACCAGCGTCGCCTGAACAAGGAATGCCTGCGCCTTGGCAATGGCCTTCTGCCTTGCTTCTACCATCTCGGGGCTCTCGGTCTCCACCTCGGTCTCCTCGGCCTCGGTGCCTGCCTCCGTGCTCTCCTCTCCGTAAACGGACTCTTCCGCTTCCTCCGCGGCTTCGACCTCGGTCTCATCGGAAGCTTTTGTCTTGATCTCTGTCTCTGCCTCAAGCGCTGCGGTCTCCGCTTCTTCGATCAGGTCTTCCGCCTCGGAAAGAAGCTCTTCGACCTCGGAAACACTCTCGGTCTCGGGTTCGGGAGTCTCCGGCTCCGCGTTGAACGCAACGTAGGATACCGTCGTCTGGGCGGCTTCCTCATCCGATACCTCCGTGTCCACGTCTGCGGACATCGGATCTCTCATCTTTTCGCGGATGGTGTAAAGCGTCAGCGCGCGCTCCACATCCTCCTCGGTCGTTCCCATCGCCTTCAGGGCGTCTGCATCGTTTGCGGAAACGAACGCCTGCGTGGTCTCGCTGATCGCGGCCTTCTCCTCATCGCTCAGGGAGACGCCGTACTCCTCCATGTGCTGCTCGGCAAGGAGCATATCCTGCACATCGAGCGTGATCTGGTCCTTGAGGACTTCGCCGTAAGGAACGCCGCTGCCCGTAAGATCCAGAGACCAGATGTCATCTACGCCGTAAATGGAAGCATAAATGCTGCCGATCGACGAATCAACATGTGCCTGCTGATATCTGACCAGGAAATTCACTACGCCGGAACCTGCCTCCGTACCGTTGACAGTCACAACTGCCGATGCTTTCTCCTGCTTTCCGGAACAGCCGCCGAGCGCTGCTGCAGCAAGCGTCATACCGAGTCCGAATGCAAGCACTTTTTTCCATCCTGTTTTCATTCCAATTTTTCCTCCGTAAGAAATGCTTTCTTTCCCGTCCGCGGCGGGCGCCGGCCGGACGTCATGCAGAATATTATATCCTCTTTCGTTCCAAGTGGCAAGGGGTTCACAATTGTTCCTATTCACGGCCGCTTTGGAAACAGGCCCTGATTCGTCGTGCTTGCACGTAAGAAGCCGGGCCTGTTTTCAAAGAAGGCCTGCGAAGCAGGAACTCCACACACCGCCTCAGACATATGACGCCTGGTTTTGGCGGCATATAGCCCGCAAGGGCGGTCTGTGGCCGGCTGTGTGGAGGGCCGTGAATAGGGTAATACTACTCCACCGACTCGGGAAGCTCGAGGTCCTGCATCTCGTGGATGATCTGGGCGCAGAGCTCCAGCGGATCGGGGGTGATGTGCCCCCGTTCCATGACATATGAGAAGTACGGCGGGTCCTGGGCGTAAAATTTCATTTTCCCGCGCCAGGTGCGCAGCCAGGGATCGATCTTCATGATGTCGAGCCGCGCTTTGCGGTAGAGCACGAACCGGAGCTCGACGCCCTTCTGGGTGATCTCCGTCACGTAGATCCTGTGGGCTTCCACGCGGAGCATGGCGATGCGCAGAAGGTTCTGCACCGCCCGCGGCGGGTCGCCGAAGCGGTCGATCAGCTCCTCCAGCATGTCGTCGCGCTCTTCCTCCGAGGCGATCTGCGCGATGCGCCTGTAGATGTCGAGCTTGGTCGCCTCATCGCTGATGTAGGTGTCCGGGATGTAGGCGTCCACGTCGAGATCCGCGGAGGTCTCGTAGCCCTCATGCACGGTCGCGATGCCTTTTTCCTCGCGGACCGCCTCGCCGAGCAGCTTGCAGTACAGGTCATAGCCGACCGCGTCCATGTGGCCGCTCTGCTCGCTTCCGAGCAGGTTCCCGGCGCCGCGGATCTCCAGGTCGCGCATCGCGATCCGAAACCCGCTGCCCAGCTCCGTGAATTCGCGGATGGCCGCCAGGCGCTTGGTGGCGGTCTCCTTCAGGACCCTGCCCCTCCGGTACATCAGGTAGGCGTAGGCCGTTCTCGAGGACCGGCCTACGCGCCCGCGCAGCTGATAGAGCTGCGACAGTCCCATGTTGTCCGCGTCGTAGATGATGATGGTGTTGACGTTGCTGATATCGAGACCGGTCTCGATGATCGTCGTCGTCACAAGGACATCTGTGTCCCCGTTGATGAAATCATACATGATGTCCTCGAGCTCGCGCTCGCGCATCTGCCCGTGCGCCCAGGCGACCCTCGCCTGCGGGATCATGTTCTGCACGGCGGCAGCCATCTCCCCGATGTGGGCGACGCGGTTATAGACAAAGTAGACCTGTCCGCCCCTCGCGAGCTCTCTTGCGATCGCCTCGCGGACCATCTCCTCATTATACTCCATCACAAAGGTCTGGATGGGGCGGCGGTCGGAGGGCGGCTCCTCGAGGAGGCTCATATCGCGGATCCCCGTAAGGCTCATGTGGAGCGTCCGCGGGATGGGCGTCGCGGTCAGGGAGAGCACATCCACGTCCTTTTTCAGCTGTTTGATCTTTTCCTTATGGGTAACGCCGAAACGCTGCTCCTCGTCGATGACCAGAAGCCCCAGGTCTTTAAAGGCAACGTCCTTTGAGAGCAGGCGGTGCGTTCCGATCACGATGTCGATCTTCCCCTTCTTCAGGTCCTCGATGGTCTTTTTCTGCTCCGCGGGCGTGCGGAAACGGCAGAGGAGGCCGATCCGGACCGGGTACTGCGCCATTCTCTGCACAAAGGTGTTGTAGTGCTGCTGCGCAAGGATGGTCGTCGGGACCAGGAAGGCCGTCTGCTTGCTGTCCTGCGCCGCCTTGAAGGCCGCGCGCAGGGCCACCTCCGTCTTCCCGTATCCCACGTCTCCGCAGATCAGCCGGTCCATGATCCGGGTGCTCTGCATATCTCTCTTCGTATCTTCGATGGCGCGGATCTGATCGTCCGTCTCCTCATAGGGGAAGAGCTCCTCGAACTCCCGCTGCCACACGGTATCCCCGCTGTAGACAAAGCCGTCCCGGCGCTCGCGGGCGGCGTAGAGCTCCACGAGCTCCTTCGCGATCTCCCGGACGGCGCCGCGGACCCTGCTCTTCGTCCGGCTCCACTCCTGCGTGCCAAGGCGTGAGAGCTTCGGCTTTTTCGCGTCCGCGTCCGCATATTTCTGGATGACGTCCAGCTGGGAAGCGGGCACGAAGAGAACACCGCCGTCCGCGTACTCGATCTTTACATAATCCTTGAGGACGTGCTCGACCTCTATCTTTTCAACGCCCCGAAAGACGCCCAGGCCGTGGTTCTCATGGATCACGTAGTCGCCCGGCGAAAGATCCGTATAGCTCGTGATCAGAGCGCCTTCCCGGCGCGGCGTCCTTGTCCGCTTCTTTTTCGTCCTGCCGAAAATGTCACTCTCGGTGATCACGACGAACCGGATCAGGGGATACTCGCAGCCCCTGCGCGCGCTGCCGCAGGTGACCATGATCTCTCCCGGGGAAAGGACACGCTCCTCATCCTCACTGTAGAATGCCTGCAGGTCGTAATCCCGCAGGTCGTCGGCCATCCTCCTCCCGCGGGTCCTGGAGACCGCCATCACGATCACGCGGTACCCGTTTCTGACCCACCGCTGCAGGTCCTTCGCCAGCAGCTCAAAATGATTATTGTAGGCGCTGACACCCTGTATGCTCATGGAATATCTTCCGGACACGGGCCAGTCTCCCCGCACGGCCTCCATCGCGCAAAGTCCCAGGCAGTTCTGCCGTCCAAGCCGGGAGACCACCTCCCTCGCGCCGAAAAGAATGCCCGTCTGACCGGGGAGCACATACCCTTTCTCCAGCCGGTGCATCATGCTCTCACGAAACTCCAGTTCACAGGCGTCGGCCGCCTCCGCGATCCGGTTCGGCTCATCCAGAAACACCAGCGGCGGCGACGGGAACCAGTCCAGAAGGCTGCTGCTCTCCGGGAAGAAATAGTCGACCCAGGCGTCCAGGCTGCCGTAATCCTCAAACTCGGTCAGCCGCTCCCTGCAGTCGCGCAGGGAATCGCGGATACGCGCGGCCTCCTCCGTCTTCATCTCCTTCCGGAAAGCGGCGGATATCTTTTTCCCCTCCGCCTCCATCTTGCTAAGGCCCTCTTTCAGCCTCTCTTCGTCCACGATCAGCTCCGTGGCCGGAAAGATCTGAACGGAATCGAGATTCTCGATGGATCGCTGGCTCGCCTCGTCAAAGCTGCGGATGGAATCGATCTCATCGTCAAAGAGCTCGATCCGGACCGGATGCTCCTCTGTCAGCGGATAGATGTCCAGAATGCCTCCGCGGACCGCGTACTGGCCCGGCCCTTCCGCCTGCGTGTTGCGCTCGTAGCCGCACCGGGCGAGATATCGCTTCCACTCCTCAAGGTCAAGGATGTCCCCCGGACGGATCTCGCGGATCTGCTCCTTCCACAGCCCGTAGGGCATCATATGCGTCATAAAGGCGCTGACCGGCGCGACCACGGTCACCGGACCGCCGGCAAGAAGAAGGCGAAGCGCCCGGATCCTTTCTTTTTCAAGCTGGTTGCTCCGAATGTCCGCCTGAAAGAAAATAAAATCTTTGGCCGGAAAGCACAGGGCCTCCCGGTCAAAGAACCTGATATTCTCACAAATCTCTTTTGCGGCGGCGTCATTTGGCGCCACGATCAGCCGGCAGGTGCTGCCTGCCCCGAGGGTATCGATCAGATGCGCCTTCGCGGCGTCGATCGTCCCCGTCACCTCCAGGACGCCGCGGTTTGAGGGGAGCGCCTCAAGGAGCGCCTCCACCTCCCCGAGCTCCGTCAGGGGTGCGCGAAATGCTTTCATATTTCCTCCGTGATACTCCGGTTATACTCGCTCATCACCCGCTCCGCGTCCTGCGTCACGAGTGCGGCCGCCGCCCCGGCGGCCCTCTCAAAAGCCTTTTCCATCACGGCCCGCTCGTCCGGCAGATAGTGCCCGAGGACGAAATCCACGAGTTCTCCCTGCCCGGCCTGTCCGGTCCCGATCCGTACTCTTTTAAACTCCTGCGTGCCGGTGTGCGCGATCACGCTCTTTAAGCCGTTGTGCCCGCCGGCGCTTCCCTTCCTGCGCACCCGGAGCTGTCCGGGAGGCAGATTGATATCGTCACAGATAACGATCAGGCCCTCCGCGGGGTCCACGCCGTAATAATCGCAGGCAGGGCCGATGCACTCTCCGCTCAGGTTCATGAAGGTCTGCGGCTTGAGCAGCATGACCTTTTCTCCGTCTATGAAACCGGTCCCGAAAAGTCCCCGGAACTTATCCGACGCGACCTTTATCCCGTACTTTTCCGCGAGCAGGTCGATGGTCTCAAATCCGGCATTGTGCCGGGTCCTGTCATATTTCCGCCCGGGATTTCCAAGCCCTGCGATAATGATCATCTCATCTCCTCCACGATCCGCTCAAAATGCATGAAGTGGGAAGCCTTGATCAGCACCGTATCGCCGTCCTTAAAAAGATCCTCCCTCTGCGCGAGGAATTCATCCACCGTATCAAAATGGACATGGCAAAGAGCCGGATCCTCCTCCTTCGCCTTCTCACCGATGGAAGCCGCCAGCGTTCCGATCGTGACGAGCAGGGACAGGCCGCAGCGGCCCGCGACTCTCCCCGTCTCCTCGTGATAGAAGACCTCATCTTTGCCGAGCTCGCCCATATCTCCCAGCACGGCCGTCCTCCGGCCCTGTACGCCGCCAAGCGATTCCAGGGAAGCCTTCATGGACATCGGGTTCGCGTTGTAGCAGTCGTCGATCAGCGTATATCTCTCCGTGCGGATCATGTTGAACCGGCCGCTTACCGATCCGAGGCTCTCTACGCCGGCCCTGATCTGCTCCGGTGAAAGCCCCATGGAAAGCCCCGCCGCGGCAGCGGCCAGCGCGTTGCTCACCATATGTTCCCCGGGTTTGGGGATATGCACCTCTGCGGAGCCGCCTTCCCAGCAGATCCTGCACTTTGTGCCCTCAAGGCCGAGGTCCCTGATGTCCTCCGCCTTTACCTGCAGAGCGGCCCCCTGGTCTCCCCGCAGACCGTAAAATACCGGTTTTATGCCTTTTACTTCTCTGATTCCGGCAAGCTTGTCGTCATCTCCGTTCAGAATGACGCGGCCATCCGGCCCGAGGAAATCGAAGATCTCCGATTTTGCCCGCAGCACGCCGTCGCGGTCGCCCAGAAATTCCAGGTGGCAGGTGCCGATGTTGGTCATCACGCACACGTCCGGCCGCGCGATCTTCGCAAGGCGGTGCATCTCGCCGAAATCGCTGATCCCCATCTCCAGGACGGCGATCTGCGCGTCGTCAGGGAGGGAAAAGACCGTCAGCGGCAGTCCCAGCTCGTTGTTGAAGTTCCCCTCGTTCTTTCCGACGATATATTTCTGTGAAAGCACGGAGGCGACCGCCTCCTTCGTGCTCGTCTTTCCGACGCTCCCCGTGATCCCGACCACGGGAATATCGAGGCTTCGAAGATAGACCTCCGCGATATCTTTCAGCGCCTGTCCTGTGGAGCCGACCAGGATATAGCTGCCCGCGGGCGACTCCGGCTCCTCCTCGCAGATGGCGCCCAGCGCGCCTTTGGCAAAGACATCCGGGATAAACTTATGCCCGTCGGCTCTGGCGCCGCGGATCGCCGCGAACACGCAGCCCTCCCCTGCCTTTCTGCTGTCTGTCACCAGCGCGGTCACAGGCGCGTCCGCGTCCGTTCCCGCTTCTCTCAGAACGCCGCCGCAGGCCTGCGCCATCTTGCGGAGTGTCATATTTTTCATTACTCTTTTCTCCCCTTCAGAGATACGTTGATGATCTTTTCACACAGATCCGCGTAGGAGATCCCGATGGCTGCCGCTTCCTGCGGGAGCAGGCTCGTCGGCGTCATCCCCGGGAGGGTGTTCGCCTCCAGGCAGTAGATGTTCCCTTCCTCGTCCATCAGCATGTCAAAGCGCGCGTAGCTTTCCAGGCGGAGCGCCTTCCATGCGACGAGGGCGCAGTACTGCATCCGGTCCGAGACCTCCTGCGGAAGATCGGCGGGGCAGGTCTCGATCGCGCTGCCGGCCGCGTATTTGTTGTGGTAATCATAAAAACCCTCGATGGGAGCGATCTCGATGACCGGATAGGCCTCCCCGTCGACGACGCCGACGGAAAACTCCCTTCCGCGGATATATTGTTCGACGACCAGGACCGGCTCGTAGCCGAAGCCTTCCTGCAGCGCCCGCTCATACTCTTCCTGCGTGCGCGCGATCGATACACCGACGCTGGAGCCTCCGCAGTTCGGCTTTACAACGCAGGGAAGGCCCACGCCGTTCCGGTCCGCGGGAAGGATCTCCTCCCCCGCGCGCACCACGATGCCTTCCGGTGTCGGAACGCCGTTCTGCTTAAAGAGCTCCTTGGAGACCGCCTTGTCCATCGCCATGCCGCTCCCGAGATGGCCGCAGCCGGTGAAAGGGACGCCCATCAGTTCAAGGGCCGCCTGCACCTTGCCGTCTTCGCCGTTCTGCCCGTGGAGGGCGAGGAAGACCGCGTCCGCCTGCCGGCACAGAGCGATCACGTTCGGCCCGATAAAGCCGCGCTTTCCCTTCATCTCTTCGATCTTATCATCAAAGGAGCGGATGTAGGCCGCCTCTTCGTCCGCGTCATACTCCTCCTGCTCAAAGACGTCCGCCGTCCCGGGCCTGTCATCTCCGCAGAAAACATCCATCAGCACGGCTCTGTGCCCCTTCGAGCGGAGCGCCTTGCATACGCCCGTTCCGGAGACGATGGAGATCTCTCTTTCCGTGCTTGTTCCGCCTGCCAGTACTACGATCTTCATATCCTCTATTCCCTTCCTTGGTCAAAGCCGTTTACTGCTGTGCCGGCCGGTGCGCGGCGCGCAGCAGCACCCCGCAGAACGGACCGAGCCGGAGTCTTATAAACTCTCCCTCGCACTGATAAGTTTCAGGTTCCAATGTATATCCGGACTCATAGGTCAGCATCAGGCGCGTCACGCGCGAAAACGAGCGCACCTGCGCGGGCGTGACGCGGATCATGAGTTCTTTTTCCGTATCTGTGTTATTAAAAGCCGCGATCAGGCTCTCACTGTCGTTAAAGCGTCCGAACGCGAAGGCTCCCGGCGCCCCGTACAGGATCTTTGTGCTTCCGCGCCTGAGCGCGTCATAGCGCCTGTGCAGCGCGATCGCGTCTTTGTGGAAGCGGAGCATCTCCATATCCTCATGTCCCCAGGGATAGGTCCTCCGGTTGTCCGGATCCGTATATCCGCAGACACCCGCCTCATCCCCGTAGTAGATGGTGGGCGCTCCCGGCCAGGTCATCTGCATCAGCACTGCTTCCCTCATGACCGCGGGGTGGATGCCCCTGGACGCCGCGTCCTCCGGGATCTGGCCGATCCGGCCGGCACGCCGGTTCGTGCGCGTCAGGAAGCGGGAGTGATCATGGTTCGAAAGCTCATTCATGGCCGTCAGCATGGACGGGCCTGACATCCGCGCCATATTGACCCGCATGCTCCAGAGGAAGCTCTCCGCGTTCCCGTACAGATGATCATCCACGTAATCGCTGTGCTTCTCCATGCCCGTCAGAAACCAGGTCACGGGTTCCATGAAGGCATCATAGTTCATGACCGTATCCCACTCGTCCCCCTGCAGCCAGGGGCTCGGGTCGCCGTAATGCTCGGCAAGGATGATCGCTTCGGGATTTGCCTCCTTGACCGCCTGCCTGAACATCTTCCACATCCTGTGGTTGAATTCCGGCGTGCGCCCGAGGTCGGCCGCGACGTCCAGCCGCCATCCGTCCGCGTTGTAGGGCGGAGAGACCCACTTCTGCCCGATCCGCAGGATGTATTCCACGAGCATGTCGGATTCCTCGTAATTGAGCTTCGGAAGCGTATCGACGCCCCACCATCCCTCATAGGAATCATTGTAGGGCCATCCGTTCTGGTCGTTGAAATGGAAAAAGCTCCTGTACGGGCTGTCCGCGCTCACATAGGCGCCATTGCTGTAGCCGGCAACGTCCTCGTACAGACGCTCCCTGTCCATCCACTTGTTGAAGGATCCGCAGTGGTTGAAAACGCCGTCCAGGATCACCTTTATTCCGCGCCGGTGGGCCTGTCTCACAAGCTCCGCGAAGAGCCGGTTGCCCGCCTCCAGATTGCGAAGATCCGTGACGCGGCGGATATAGCGGGAAGAACTGCGGTTCTCCCGGACGCCCTCCGGAAGGACTTCGCCGTCATCCTCTATGATCATGCCGAAATGCGGATCGATATAGTCATAATCCTGAATATCATATTTATGGTTGGATGGTGAAACAAAAAGGGGATTGAAATAGATGACCTCTACGCCGAGATCCTGGAGATAATCCAGCTTGTCCATCACGCCGCGCAGGTCGCCTCCGTAAAAATTCCGCACGTCCATGGGATCCGGGAGCGCGTTCCAGTCGCGCACGTGCCTGACAGGTTCATGGATATAGGTATATTCTCCGTCCAGCACGTCGTTGGACTCATCTCCGTTGCAGAAACGGTCCGTAAAGATCTGGTACATCACGGCGCCCTTCGCCCAGTCAGGCGTCGAAAAACCGGGGTGGATCCGGAAGAAGAATTCCCCGTGCAGTTTCTTTGAGGGACCCTCCTTCGAGTAAAAGATCTTCTCTCTGCCGCTGCTCACCTCGAACCAGTAGGCGAAGGTCTCTTCGCCCATCGTCACCTCTGTCTCATAGAAATCAAAATATCCGTCCGTGGACACCAGGTGCATGGGATACCGCGCATTCTCGGTGACAAGCTGCGCTTCGTCCACATTGTCTGCCGCTGTCCTCAGCCGGATCCGGACTGTTTCGCCGGGCGCCGGTTCCATCGGCTCCAGAAAATTCTGCGTTTCATCGCTGAACAGAGCGTCTCCGTCCAGAAGGGGATGCATGTGAAGAATATATCCGGTTTTTTTAGCTGCAGATTCTCTATGTTCCTGTTCCATTTTTTCTCCCAGTCCTTCGTGCGATCAAGGCGTGCAGATAAGCAGCTTATGATTACATACGGTTAATTCTATAACAGATTCCGTCTTTTCACAAGACGGGGATATCCGGCGATGAAAAAAACGCAGCTCACGCTGCGTTTTTTCGGAGAAGGTATTTCTCTTATGGGGTGTAGCAAAAACTTATAATGTATTGGGGGTTTTACAGTGATTATAATAGCACGGTTCTCCCCTGAAGTCTGCATAAAGTTCACAAAATTGTCTTTCTGTTTTTGTGCATTATGCCGGTAATTGTGTTCCCCCTGCCGGATCAACCCTCAAAGAGTGCCTCAAATTCCTCTCTGGAAAGCTTTTCCTTCTCTATCAGCAGCTCCGCGCTTCTGTGAAGGATCTCCATATGACCCGTGATGATCTCCTTCGCTTTCGCGTATGCTTCATCCATCAGTTTCTTGACTTCCTCGTCGATCAGCGTTGCCACCCGCTCGCCGTAGGCTCTCGTGTGCGCAAGGTCGCGGCCGATAAAGATCTCATCCTCGTCCTGCTCGTAGTTGACGAGCCCGAGCTTCTCAGACATGCCGTACTTCGTGACCATGGCGCGCGCAAGCTGCGTTGCCTGCTTGATATCCTGGGAAGCGCCGGTCGTAACGTCGCCAAGCACCAGCTCCTCCGCTACGCGGCCGCCGAGATCCACCACCAGCGTCTCAAACATCTGCTCCCTGGTGTTGAACATTTCATCCTCCTCCGGCAGCGGCATCGTATAGCCTGCCGCCCCGCGCCCGGTCGGGATGATGGAGACCGTGTGCACGGGCCCCACATGCGGAAGCACGTGGAAAAGGATCGCGTGGCCGGATTCGTGGTAGGCAGTGATCCTCTTTTCTTTTTCCGAGATGACGCGGCTCTTCTTCTCCGAGCCGACGCCCACCTTGACAAACGCCCTGCGGATATCCTCCTGCAGAATGTAGGAGCGCTGCGCCTTCGCGGCCATGATCGCCGCCTCGTTCATCATGTTTTCCAGATCCGCGCCCGTAAAGCCGGCGGTCGTGCGGGCGATCTCATGAAGATCCACATCGTCGCCGAGCGGTTTTCCCGCGGAATGCACCTTCAGGATCTCTTCCCGTCCCCTGATATCCGGTCTGCCTACGGCGATCTGCCGGTCAAAACGGCCGGGCCGCAGGATGGCGGGATCCAGAATGTCTACACGGTTCGTCGCGGCCATCACGATGATGCCCTCATTGACGCCGAAGCCGTCCATCTCCACGAGCAGCTGGTTGAGCGTCTGTTCGCGCTCATCATGGCCGCCGCCCATGCCGGTGCCTCTGCGCCGCGCGACCGCGTCGATCTCATCAATAAAGATAATGCAGGGCTGGTGTTTCTTTGCGTCCTCAAACAGGTCGCGCACCCTGGACGCGCCGACGCCCACGAACATCTCCACAAAGTCGGAACCCGAGATCGAGAAGAAGGGGACGCCCGCCTCCCCGGCCACCGCCTTGGCCAGAAGGGTCTTGCCCGTTCCGGGAGGGCCGACGAGAAGGATGCCCTTGGGGATCCTGGCCCCCAGTTTCAGGAAGCGGTCCGGATCGCTCAGGAATTCAACGACCTCCTGCAGCTCTTCTTTCTCCTCCTGCAGTCCTGCCACGTCCTTAAACATCACACGCTTCGAGTCCGGTGTGATCATCCGCGCGCGGCTCTTTCCGAAATTCATCATGCGGCTGTTTCCGCCTGAGGACTGCCGGTTGAACAGAGCAAAAAACATCACGAGCATGACGCCCATCAGCAGGACGGGAAGGATGGTCGTCACAAAAACGCTCTCCTTCTCCACATCCAGCACGGTCACCGGGACCTCATAGCCGTCCAGCAGATCCTGGGCCTTGTTTACGTCAGACACATTCATGACGGCTTCGCTTCCGCTGCGGGAAGTGATCTCGACCACGCCGGTCGGGACCTTGGAGTTCTGCGTGATGACAACACCCGCTACGTTGTTGTCCTCCAGCATCTGCTCCAGCTGCCGGTAGGTGATCTCCTCCCTGTCGTCAAAGCTCTCCCGCAGTCCGAAGACCAGGAAGATAAAGATGGCGGCGAGGACGAGGTAGGTGATGATCCCTTTTACATTTCTACTCACTCTCCCAGTCTCCTTCCTCATGACCTCCCTCTTCCTCCAGATGGAGGATGCCGATATACGGCAGGGCACGGTACTTTTCATCATAATCGAGGCCATATCCCACGATGAACTCATCCGGGATCTCGAAGCCGGTATAATCCACTTTTACGTCGACCACCCTGCGGGACGGCTTGTCGAGCATCGTGCACAGCCGCACGCTCTTCGGCCCGCGGGCCTGCAGATTGCCGAGCAGGTATTCCAGCGTGTGCCCGGTATCTATAATGTCCTCCACGACGATCACGTCTTTGCCTTCGATCGGCTCATCCAGGTCCTTGACCATGCGCACGATGCCGCTCGATTCTGTCCCGGACCCGTAGCTGCTCACGTCCATGCAGTCGATGGTGACGGGAACGGTCATCCTTTTCGCGAGGGAAGCGGTAAAGAAGATGCTTCCCTTCAGGACACAGATCAGATGAACGCTCTTCCCTTCGTAGTCGCGGCTGATCTGCGCGGCGAGCTCGGCGATCCTCTCCTCCAGTTTTTCCTCCGGTATCAGGGTCCTTATTGTCTCCTTCATCTGCTCTCCTCCTCATCCGGCCGCAGCTGCGTGATTCGCAGCACCTTCCCGGTGTCTCCCGTTACCTTTGCGTCTTCTCCTATTCTGCCTCCCACGACCCACAGGATCCGCTCCCCGTCCGCGAGGACGACAGCGCGTTCTCTCTCCCGGGCCGGCACCTTCGCCTTCTTCAGATGCTCCTTGAGACTGACGGTGTGCCCGAGGCTGTCGATCGTGATCCGGTCCTGCGCTCTTCCGCGCCGTATACAGACCGCATTCTGTATTGTATCACAGGATATATATTTCGTACACTGCTTTTGCCGGGTATAATCCCCCGCCTCCCGGGGAGTGATAAAGTCCGCTTCAAAGGAAAGCTCCCCAAAGCGGTACCTGCCCGCCTCCCGGATAAAGACCGGATCCGGAGGCGTCTCTTCCTCCCGGGGCGCGGCATCCCTGCCGGACGGGCCGATCACCATCAGATCGCCCTCCCGGCGTGCCCGCAGTCCGCCTCCGAGGTCAAAGCCCCTGCCGGACGGCAGCGCGCAGGCTTCCTCCATCAGGCCGTAGTGCACGGCGGAAAGATCCACGGCGTCTTCCTTTTCCTGCGCCCACGCCGCCATCCGGCAAAGCACCGCATGGCGCACCGCTCCGGGCGCGTCAGCAAGCGCGGACGCGGGCACCCCGATCTCCCGCGGCGATGCGCGGCGAACGGCATGTTCCTCAAGGAAGCGCTCCGCGCAGCCGGCGAGATAGTCGTCCGCCTCCTGCAGATAGGCCGCGGCAGCCGCCAGATGCTCCGGCGCCCTGCTGTTCAGATGTTCCTTCATCTCCGGAAGGATGATGTTTCTTGCGCGGTTTCGCGCGTAGTCGTTCCCGGCATTCGACGCGTCGACGCGCCAGCTGATCCCTTCCGCGAGGAGCCAGGCCTCGATCTCGTCCCTCCCGGTAAAGAGAAGGGGACGGATGATGTTTCCGCGCACCGGCCGCATGCCGCAAAGTCCGTGCAGCCCGCTGCCCCGCGCGAGGTTGAGCAGCAGGGTCTCCGCCTGGTCGTCCCGGTTGTGCGCGACCGCGATCTTTCCCCCTCCCGCCTCTTTTAATACCTCGTCAAAAAGCTGATACCGCTCCAGCCTGCCCTGTTCCTCGCAGGATCTTCCCGAAGCGGCCGCAAGCGCGCCGATATCAAGATGTCTCACCGTGCAGGGAACGTCCAGGGAAGCGCACATCCGGCGCACGAAGGCGGCATCCTCCAGACTGTCCTCCCCGCGCAGGCCGTGTTCCAGATGCGCAGCCAGGACGTTCAGGTCCAGCTCCCCGCGCAGCCGGGTAAGAAGGTTCAGCAGGCAGACAGAATCAGGGCCGCCGGATACGCCGACGACCACGGTATCCCCCGGAAGGAGCATCCCTTCGCTCTGTATCGTTTTCCTTACACGCTCAACCACCTGCAGATCCTCCGCGCGGGCATGCCGCCCGTCCGTTATTCACTGTCCATTACTAAAAAAAGAACGAGCGGCTCCATGCAGCTCGTCCTCTCAATTATCCGCCTTAAAAACGACTTCTCCGGGATAGACCAGCCCGAACTTTTCCCTGGCTGTCTTCTCTATGTACTCGTCCGTCTGCGTATAAGCGGGAAGCCCTTCCAACTCCTTCGCGCGCTCCTGCTCGGCTTCGATCAGATCCTGTGTCTGGCTGATCTGCTCCCTGTACGCCGTGTTCTTTTTACGAAGCGCCGCGCTCTGAAAGAGCATTGCCGCGATCAGGGCGATCACGACGACCGCGATGCAGAACATGCCGAGACGATTGCCGGCACTTGCCCGCGCCTTCTGTTTCTGTGCCATACAGGTACCTCCCGGATCGAAATCAGATCCATACAAGATAGTGTAGCCGTTTTCGGCGAATAATGCAAGACTTAAATTACAGGTACTTGAACATCTCCGCGGCCTCTTCCTTGCGGACCGTCTCCGCGACCTGCAGGACCTCCACCTTTACCGTCCTGGTCCCGAAAAGGATCTCGATGACATCCCCGGGCTTTACGTCCTGCGAAGCCTTTGCGACTTTATCATTCACGAGCACCCTGCCCGCGTCGCAGGCTTCGTTGGCGACCGTGCGCCTCTTGATGAGCCTTGATACCTTCAGATATTTGTCCAGACGCATTTCATACTCCTCCCCCGGTACGCATCAGGCCGGGGCACATGTGCGCCCCGGCCTGTAATTCTTATATTCTTATAAGAAGACCCCGGATCAGTTCAGGGCATCCTTCAGAGCCTTGCCGGCTTTGAACTTCGGAGCCTTGGAAGCTTTGATGGCCATGGTAGCGCCGGTCTGCGGATTTCTGCCTTCTCTGGCAGCTCTCTCGGAGACTTCAAAGGTACCAAAACCAACAAGCTGGACCTTTTCGCCCTTCTTGAGTTCTGCGGTAACAACATCCGTAAAAGCCTTGAGGGCCTTCTGTGCATCTGCCTGGGTGAGATCGGACTGCGCTGCGATAGCGGCGACAAGTTCTTTCTTATTCATAACTTTTCCTCCTGTAAAACTTATTTGGTTCTTCTGTTTAGGCTATAAAGCTCTTAAATACTTATATAATGGAATACGCGCTTTGTCAAGGTCTTAATCATAACTCTGTATCGGCGTATACCTTCCGCACCCGGCCGTAGCCGTTCTTCTCCAGACTCTCGACCTGGAATTTCGCGTTTTTGCGGAGGGGCTGCACCGATACGACCGCTCCCTCCTCCCGGTCGCGGGAGGCCCTGGCAAAGACTTCCATGATCTTTTCGCTGCCGGCTTTTTCGTCCACCAGATACGCGATCTTTTCGCGGCCCGCTTCCGGGTCCTTCCAGTCCAGATCCTTCAGGATCGTGACGATGCGCTCAAAGCCGATGGAGAAACCGCAGGCCGGCGCCTGCTGCCCGCTGAAGCGGCCGATCATCTCATCATAGCGGCCGCCGCCGGCGATCGAGAAGTTGTAGCCGTCGATCGTGATCTCGAAGATCGTCCCCGTATAGTAGGACATCCCCCTGACAAGCGTCGGGTCAAATAAGAGATGAACGCCCGGTGCGGTCATGCCCGCCGCGCTGTTCATGATCAGGTCGATCTGCGCGGGAACGTCGGCTAAAAGCTCGCCTTCACAGACTCTTCCGCAGAAGTCTCCGGCGCTTTCGCCGCTTACAAAGCCGTCAAACATGGCAAGGTAGCTGTCCGCCGCGGCCTCTTCGCAGCCGCTTTTCAGCAGGCTTTCCCGCACGCCCTCCGGCCCGATCTTATCCATCTTGTCGAGGGCGATAAAGACATCGTCGAACTGCTCCGGCGCAAAACCGGCGCCCTGGGCCATCGCCTTCAGGATCCGGCGGTCATTGATATGCACCGTGAAATCGGTAACGCCGACCTCCCCGAAGATCCTGGTGAGCATCCCGCAGGTGGCGGCGATCAGCTCGATCTCTGCCATCACGGAGCTGTCCCCGATAATATCGATATCACACTGTGTGAACTGGCGGAAACGTCCCTTCTGGGGCTTGTCCGCCCTCCAGACGTTGCCGATCTGAAGCGCTTTAAGCGGCGTCGGCAGCTGGTTTTTCAGGTTCGAATAGTAGCGGGCCAGCGGCACGGTCAGGTCATAGCGCATCCCGCAGTCCGAAAGCTCACCCGTTTCCAGTCCCTTTTCCAGCTCGCGCCCGCGCTTGAGCACACGGAAGATCAGCTTTTCATTCTCCCCGCCGATCCTGCCGGACAGATTCTCGATATGCTCCATGCTGGGCGTCGCGATCTCCTCGAAACCGTACGTCGCGTAGGTATCCCTGATCAGGCGGAGAACATGCTCGCGCAGCTTCATGTCGGCAGGAAGAATATCGCTCATTCCTTTTACAGGTGTGGTAATAAAATTCATTCTGTTTTCCTCTTATCCTTTTTATTTTTTATTCAGTGCTGTCCGCGCCGCGAAGCTGCCGGCTCCTCGCAAGCAGCAGCTCCCTGCGGTTCTTCTCCGGATCCGCGAGGACTTCGTCAAGCAGCTGTTCCAGCAGGACGCCCATTCCCGGGCCCGGCGGCATGCCGTCGTCGATCAGGTCTTTTCCCCCGACAGCGAGGTCCCTGACCTGCAGGCAGTCTCCCCGCTCCAGGATCTCCTGCCAGATCTTCTCGACCTTTGCGAGCCACTTCAGCTTCGGTCCCTGCACCGCGGGGTTCTGGCCCATAATATCCGCTCTCTTGACCTCCAGGAACAGCCCGAAGATATCCGGCCCCGTCTGCGCGGCGCCCCTTCTGACGCCCTCCGGCGTGGCCTCCGGGTAGAGCGAATGGACAGACACCAGGCGCACGCATCGGTCCGCCGTGGCGCGGTCGAACCGGAGCCTGTCCGTGATCTGCCTTGCGATCACCGCGCTGTCTGCCGCGTGGCCCCGGAAGTGATAGATCCCGTCGGGCGTGCGGACTGCGCGGACCGGCTTCCCCATGTCATGGAACAGCATGACAAAGCGCAGGAGCCTGTCCGGGCGGATGCTGCGCATCGTCTGCAGCGTATGCTCTCCCACGGAGAAGATATGATGGCTCCCGTTCTGCACCTGGTCCATCATGCGGTCGAACTCCGGGAGCACCACCGCGGTGATCCCCGTCTCCCAGGCCATCCGGAGCATCTCCGGATGCGGAGAGACCAGCAGTTTTTCAAGCTCAGCGCGGATCCGCTCCGCACTCACCTTTTTAAGATCGGACGCCTGCGCGCGGATCGCCTCCCCGGCCTCCGCGTCCAGGGAAAAGCCCATCTGTGCGCAGAAACGCACGGCGCGCAGCATCCGCAGCGCGTCCTCTCCGAATCGCATGGAAGCGGAGCCGACGCAGCGGACGAGCCCGCGGTCAAGGTCCTCCCTCCCGCCGAACAGGTCGATCAGACCATCCTCCTCGCTGTAGGCCATCGCGTTGATCGTAAAATCGCGCCGTCCCAGATCCTCCGCAAGGTCCGGGGTAAATTCGACACTGTCCGGATGCCTTCCGTCGGAATATTTGCCGTCGATCCGGTAGGTCGTCACCTCAAAGCCTTCCCGGTCCATCATGACCGTGACGGTCCCGTGGGCGATCCCCGTATCCACTGTATGCGGGAACAGCGCCCTGACCTGCTGCGGCGAAGCCGACGTCGCAATATCCCAGTCGCTGGGCTGCCTTCCCAAAATGCTGTCTCTGACGCAGCCGCCGACCACAAAGGCTTCAAACCCGTGATCCCGCAGTGTGCGGAGGATCCGACGCACCTTGACCGGCAGACTGATCATTTCCTTTTCACCCATTCGCAAGCCTTTCCTCTCCGGCGCGCCCTCCGGCGCGCCGTGTGAAATGAACTCCGAAAATAATATACCATGTTTTCACAAAGCTGTCATACTTTCTTTGTATAATTGGAAATGCACGCAGTGTTGTGCTATGATATCAGATATGCGGAGCGCCCGCTCCCGGCCGCCCCGCCCAAAGCAATAAACATCAGAAAAGGAGTTATCTGCCATGAAAAAATTTACAGGTGCTGCCGCCCTGTCCGTACTGGCTCTTGCCGCTCTCTTTGCGGGCGGCTGCGGGTCGGATAAGGAACCGGCCCCGGAAACAGAGATCCAGACAGAGGAGAAGAAGGTGATCACGGGCTATCTCATCAGCGACGCCGATCAGTACGTGAAGCTCGGAGAACTGAAAGGGCTCTCCGTCGCGCACCCCGTCTATGAGATCTCGGACGGGGAGGTCGACTACGAGATCCAGAACATGCTCTATGATTACGCCGAGACCGTCACGGTGGACCGCGCGGCCGATCAGGGGGACATCCTGGATCTGACCGTCACGGCCCTGATCGATGGTGAGAGCGAGCCGTATTACGACGGTGAGGAGCTCTCCTATGACCTCGGATATGAGGAATTCAGCCCCGAATTCGACAAGCAGCTGACGGGCAAAATGGCCGGAGATAATGTCAAATTCTCCGTGACCTACGACGACGATATCTACTATAACGAAGACTGGGTCGGCCATACCGTGGACTTCGACGTCACCGTCAATTCCGTCGGCGAGTACACGGTCCCCGAATATACCGAAGAGTTTGTCAAAGAGAACCTCGGCTATGACTCCAAGGAGGAGTTCGAGGCCGACTACCGGGCGCAGATGGAAGAAAACTACGCCAGTGAGGCCGATCAGGAGACGCTGCTGAACGCGCTGAACGCGGCGATGGAGGAGAGCACGATCGAAGGCTATCCGGACCAGCTCTATGACAGCATCTCCGAGGAGGTAAAGGCGGGCTACGAGAGCTTTGCCGAGCAGTTCGGCATGACGCTCGACGAGCTCTATGAATCCTTCGGCTTCTCTGAGGATGACATGGAGGACGAGATCCTTGAATCTGTCAACCGCCGCCTGTTCGTCAGCGCGGTCTGCAACCAGGAGGGTCTGACCCTGACGGAGCAGGAGTACTCCGACTATGTGGTCAATCTCGCGGATCTCTACCAGTATGAGAGCGTGGACGAGCTGACGGCCGAATACGGAAAAAGCGCCCTTGTCTGGGAAGCCTACACCAACAAGGCTGCCGGCTTCATCCTTCTCGGCGCGGAAGTCTACGACGCTCCCACCTCCGCCGAGGACGGCATGCTGGAGGAGGATCTTTACGATGAGGACGAAGAATTCATCGAGGCCGACGACGGCAGTTACTACGAAGAAGACTTCATCTACGACGAGTTTGACGAGACGGAAGAAGAATAGTCGAATACCTTCTTGACATAAAATCTTGCGCGGAATATAATCGAATTCGCGGTAAAGGAATGACGGATATAGAGATATTACTTAGCTGTTTTTAATTCGTATTTTCAGCAGTTAGTCTTATGTATATAGCTGGTGGTTCTTTCTTACCCGGAACAACAAACTAATCTAAAGAAATATGGAGGTACCGGTAATGAATAAGGGTACGGTCAAGTGGTTCAACGCAGAAAAGGGATATGGATTTATCACCGGTGAAGACGGAAAGGATGTATTCGTACATTTCTCAGCGATCCAGGGCGAAGGCTTCAAAACGCTTGAGGAAGGCCAGGAAGTTTCTTACGATCTGACGGAAGGCCAGCGCGGTATGCAGGCTGCCAATGTCGTAAAGCTTTGATCGGCGATCTTTAACAGAACAGTTAGAAACGGGTGACTGCCTGCGGCAGCCACCCGTTTTTGTTTTTATACCGAACCGTAGATGGAGAGCGGGACGCTCGCTTTCACGCGGATCCCCTCCTCCAGGTACTCCTCCTCATAAAGCTGTCCGTACCGGCGTATCAGCGCCAGCTTTCCCGCCTGATCGTAGGGATACAGGCGCTCGATCACGACCTGGTCTTCCGAGAGCACCTGTGCGAGAAGGTCCTTCAGGACGCCCAGCCCCTCTCCCTTCAGGGCGCTCACCCGAAGCGTGCGGTCCGCGCGGCCGTCCCGGATCCTGTCGGGATCGGCATCCGGCCTGTCCGCCTTGTTGAACAGGGTGATGACCGGGGTCCCCCGCACTCCGAGCTCACGCAGTGTATCGTGAACGACCTGCATCTGCTCATCCAGCCTGGGGCTGGACACATCCGCGACGTGCAGGATGACATCCGCATAGGCCGTCTCCTCCAGCGTGGAGCGGAACGCGTCCACCAGATGATGGGGAAGCTTCCGGATAAATCCGACCGTATCGGAAAGGAGGATCTCCCTCCCGTCCGGAAGGCGCATGATCCGCGTGGTGGAATCAAGTGTATCAAACAGCCGGTCGTTCGCGCACACACCGGCTCCCGTCAGCGCGTTGAACAGCGTGGATTTTCCGGCATTGGTATAGCCCACGATGGACACCACCGGCCGCAGGGATCTCTTTCTTCCGTCCCGCAGCAGCTGCCGGTGCGCTTTTCCCTCCTCGAGCTCCCGCTTCAGGGAGGTGATCCTGCGCCGGATCCTCCGCCGGTCACTCTCCAGCTTCTTTTCCCCGGGGCCCCTGGTCCCGATGCCTCCGCCGAGCCTGGACATCGCCTTTCCCGCGCCGGAAAGACGGCTCAGCCGGTACTGGAGCTGCGCGAGCTCCACCTGGAGCCTGCCCTCCCTCGTCCTTGCCCGCATGGCAAAGATGTCGAGGATCAGCAGGGTCCTGTCCATGATCTTGCAGCCGAGGGCATCCGCGAGCGTCCGCAGCTGCACCGTCGTCAGTTCATCATCGCAGATGATGCCGTCCGCCTCCTCCGCTTCCACCAGGAGAGCGATCTCGTCCAGCTTTCCGCTTCCCACATAGCTCACGGGATCCGGCCGGTCAAGGTTCTGAAGGACCCGTCGCGCGCACGAGGCTCCGGCGGTCCGCGCCAGCTCCTCAAGCTCATCCAGCGACGAGAGGGCTTCCTCCCTGGAAGCGCCGCTTACGCCGACCAGAATCACCCGCTCGCCTTCCTGCTCCCTTTCTGTTTCCGGATCAGGTCCCATCCGCGCTCCTTTCTCATCTGGTCAGGAGGAAATCGTATTCCTTCTTTCCCTCTTCGTCCGCCGGATAGCGCTCGATATAGGTCTGCGCCTTCTCTCTTGCGGTGTCGAACTGCAGCATGCGCTCGTACGCAACGATCTCGTTGAAGTAAAGCTCCTGCTTTCCCTCATCGCCGCTCTGCGAAAGCCCCTCCTCGATATAGGCGAGGGCCTGCGTGCAGTCGCCCTCCGCCAGGCTGCACAGGGCAAGCCCGTTGCAGCTGACCGGGGTCTTCCCTTCACGGTCTTCGATCTCCCGGTACATCACGGCGGCATGCGCCTGATCTCCCAGTGCCAGATAGATCTGCCCCATCAGGGAGAGCGCCGGCACATATTTCTTCTCCACAGGACTGCGCAGGACCTCCTGCGCCTGGTCAAACTGACCGAGATAAAAGTAGATCTGCCCCATCCGGCAGTAATCCTCATCCCCGGACGGCGGAATCTGCAGCGCACTCTGCAGGTACTCGTCCCCGATGGCCGTGAGGTTCATGGATTCGTAGACCTCGTAGATCCGCAGGTAGAGGTCGTAATCCCCCCTGCTCGAAGCACAGGCGGCATCGAAGCTGACTCTTGCCTTCTCCTGCTGGTCCAGGCCCAGGCAGGCCACGCCTCTTAAAAAGAGGGCGTCCGTCAGGGTCTCGTCCGCCTCCAGCAGCCTGTCGCAGGCTTCCAGGGCGTCTTCATACATCCCGGCCCTGCAGCAGGCCGAAGCCTTGTAGAGCAGGATATCCCTGCGCGTATCTTCCATCTTCCTGTCCGTATAGGACAGCGCCATATCAAAGGAGCTTGCCGCGTCCGCGCAGCGGTCAAGGCTCATGTAGGCGAGCCCCTGTCCGCGGTAGGCCATGATCTCGTCCTCCCCGTCCAGGACAGCCGCCTCGAACTCACCGAGCGCCGAAGCATATTCTCCCTCATCGATCAGTTTCATTCCCTTCGCCGTATGGGCGTTCCCGCCGCTGCCGCCGAAGCATCCCGCCAGGAGCACGGCCGCCGAAAGCAGCAGAAGGACGAGCAGAAGGATCCTCTTCCCTTTTCCATCAGGTCTCAGTCTCATCAGGTCAGTATGTTCCTTTCCGTTGATTTACCGAATCGCGCTCACAAGTACCGCGAGCAGCACCATCACGGCGATCATCCCGAGGACAGCCGCGATCTGCAAAAGCAGCTTCCCGTTCTTCCGCGGGGCCTCCCCCGCGCTCTCCGGCGCCGGTCCCGCCTCCAGGATCCGGGCAGCCCGGTCCGCGTCGGCAGCGGGGACAAGGATCTCCTCCCCCATCAGCGAATCCGGCTTGTAGATATCCCTGGTGCCGCCGGTCCTTACCGCTTTGATCCCCTCAGCATTCAGTTTCTCTATGATCTGGTCGCCGTCCTCAACGTCCACGGCGTAGCAGACGCGCACCATATCCCGGGCGTTCTGCGCTTTCTTTTCCCGTTCCGGCATTCGAATCCCGCCTCCGATCTTTGCTATGCGTTTCATTGTAGCATCTTTTCCCGGCGTCGGCAACCGTTGCCCATTCGGCGCTCTTATGCTACACTTATGGCGTTGCGATGCGATTTTTTGCAGGGTGAGAGCACCCTGCAGGGAGGTCTTTTTTATGAATTACGATTACCAGGATCCGGACCGCGGAAATGAAGAGCGCATGGAGCGCCGCAGGAAGAGGCGCCGCAGGGAGCAGCGCCTGCGCGTCCTTGCGTGCGTGCTGGCGGCAGTGATCATCGTGGGAGCCGCGGGCGCCATCTGGTTCCTCGCGGCAGTGGACCGGGAAGAAGGAAGAACCGCGGACGCGGGCTCCGGCGCCGTCGTCCTTGATGCCGGGCAGGCGCAGGCGCCGGAAGAAGATCCGGCTGCGGAAGGCAGCGATGATGCCGGCGCGCAGGCTCCGGCAGTTGTGATCCTCGGAAGTGATGATGAAAATGAGGACAGCGGGGAAGCCGCGCCGAAGGCGCCGGAAGTGATCCCGGAGACGGAGGCGGCCGCTGCCCCCAAGCCGCAGACCGAAGATACACCTGCGCAGCAGGCGCCGGAAGCGGGCAGCCGGGAGGATGTGATCGGGCAGGCGCGCACCCTTGCGCTCGGCTACGATTATGACGCGGCGATCGGTCTTCTTAAGCAGATCCCCGGCTATGAGAGCGACGAGGAGATCACGGAAGCGATCAGCAATTACGAAGCCGAGCGGGATGCCTGCGTCCCCGTCGACGTCCTGACCGTTCCGCATATCTTCTATCACTCCCTGGTCAACGACCCGGACGCGGCCTTTAACGTTGAAGTCGTCGGCCAGAGCGGCGTCGACGGCATGAATGCCTGGATGACGACCGTCGATGAATTTGACAAAATCACACAGTCCCTCTACGACAGAGGCTTCGTCTATGTCCGTCTCCGCGACCTGGTCACGGAGACCGTGGACGCGGACGGGACCGTCCACTTTGAGCAGAACACACACCTGATGCTCCCCGAAGGGAAAAAGCCGGTCGTGCTCTCCGTGGATGATCTGAGCTACTACCACTCCTACGAGTCGGCGAGCTTTCCGGACAAGCTGGTCCTGGACGATGAGGGCCGCGTGAGATGCCACTATGTAAAGACCGACGGCACCGAGAGCATCGGCGATTACGATGTTGTCCCGCGCCTCGAAAGCTTCCTGCGCGAGCATCCGGACGGCGCCTACAGGGGAGCCCGCGGGCTGATCGCCCTGACCGGCTACAACGGCGTGTTCGGCTACCGCACGGACATCGACTATCTGGTGCGCGAACATCTGATGAGCGACCAGTCGAAATGGCTCGAGGAACATCCGGATTTCGACTATGACCGGGAGATCGCGGAAGCGACTCAGATCGCCGACGCGCTGAAGGCGGAAGGCTGGGAGTTTGCCAGCCACACCTGGGGGCACCTGAGCGTGACCGGGAAGACGGCCGAGGCGCTCGCCACCGACAATGAAAAGTGGGTGAACACGGTGCAGAATATCGTCGGGCCCGTGGACACCATCATCTTCGCGCACGGCAACGATATCGGCAGCTGGGAGGGCTACACGGCGGACAATCCGCAGTACGCTTACTATAACAGCGCCGGCTACCACTTCTACTGCAACGTGGACAGCTCCGTGCCCTACTGGGTGCAGATCACGGACGCCTACGTCCGGCAGGGCCGGATCGACCTGGACGGCTACATGCTCTACCAGGCCTCCCAGGGAAATACCTCCGTGCTCGACCAGTTCATGGATCCGCAGGAGGTCTTCGACTCCAGGAGGCCGACGCCGGTCATCGCGAACGGAGAAGTCTGATCCGGAACCCATCCTGATACCCGTAAAAAAGAGGCTGCCGGCCGGCAGCCTCTTTTTGATCCTCTTTTGTAAAACCCTTCAGTGTGCTTCCTTCAGATCCTGTGTCTGTTCGATCTCCATGATCATGTCCACGCGGTTCTGGTGCCTTCCGCCCTGAAATTCGGCTTCCAGCCAGGCGTCCACGATCATCTTTGCCATCTCGACGCCGATCACTCTGGCCCCGAAGGCAAGCATGTTGCTGTTGTTGTGCTGCCTGGACAGTTTTGCCGTGTAGGGCTCGCTGCACACGCAGCAGCGGATCCCGTTCACCTTGTTCGCGGCCAGGGAGATCCCGAGGCCGGTCCCGCAGATGATGATCCCGCCGTCGACCTCGCCGGAGGCGACCAGCTTTGCAGCCTTGTATCCGCTGATGGGATAATGAAAGCTGACGGGCTCATCCGTACCGACGTTCACGATCTCATAGCCCTTTGCCTCGAGATATTCCGTCAGCTCGCGCTTCATTTCCAGTGCCGTATGGTCATTTCCGATCGCAAGTTTTTTCATCATCTGTCCAGTGCTCCTTCTCCGAATCTGACCTTCAGGTACCTTTTGATCGCCTCCACACAACCCTCAAAGCCGAGCTTTTCACTGCTCAGGCACAGGTCGTAGTTTCTCGCGTCGTTCCATACCTGCCCGGTGTAGTAGTGATAGTAATCGCCGCGGTATTTATCCGTCTTCTGGATCTTTTTCTCCGCGTCCTTCTCGGACCTCGCGCCTCTTCGCATCGCTTCCTGCAGACAGAATTCCGGGGAAGCGTGCACAAAAACGCTGACCACGTCCGGCATGTCCCGAAGCACATAGTCCGCGCAGCGGCCGATGATGACGCAGGATTCCGCAGCCGCCAGTTCCTTAATGACCTTTGCCTGATAGTTGAAGAGATTCTGGTTGGAGATGAAGTCCTCGCTTTCGGGAGGAATCAGCTCCCCGTGATACTCCTTCCGCATGATACCGAACAGAGTGGTGTTTTTGAGCTTTTCGTCTGCCTCATTGAACAGTGCTTCATTGATGCCGCTGTCGTCCGACGCGAGCCGGAGGATCTCGCGGCTGTAAGCCCGGATGCCAAGATCCTTCGCGAGCATGTTCCCGATCTGCCTGCCGCCGCTTCCGTACTGCCTGGCGATCGTAACTACGATCTTTTCCATCTCATCCCTCCTTGTCTCAATATCATTTTTTTATTTTTATGATCACTCACCCAGATAGGCCTTCTGGATGTCCTCATCGTGCATCAGGTCTTCCGCGTCTCCTTCCTTTACGACCCGCCCGGTCTCCAGCACATAGGCCCGGTCCGCGATCGCAAGCGCCTTCTTCGCGTTCTGTTCCACCAGCAGGACAGTCGTCCCTGCCTCATTCAGGCTCTTGATGATATCGAAGATCTCACCGACGAGGATCGGCGAAAGGCCCATGGAGGGTTCATCCATCAGGATGATCTTCGGGTTCGACATCAGCGCGCGCCCCATCGCCAGCATCTGCTGCTCGCCGCCCGAAAGCGTGCCGGCCGTCTGGTTCCGCCGCTCTTCGAGCCTGGGGAACCTTCTGTAGACCTTCTGTATGGTCTCCTCGACCGCGTCCTTGTCGCTTCGGATATAGGCGCCCATCTTCAGATTCTGGTACACCGTCATCTGGGAAAATACGCGGCGCCCTTCCGGCACCTGCGCCATCCCGAGGCTGACGATCCTGTGCGGCGGCGTTTTCGTAATGTCCTCTCCTTCGAGGAGCACCTGCCCGCCCTTCGGGGTCAGAAGTCCGCTGACGGTATGCAGAATGCTCGTCTTTCCGGCGCCGTTCGCGCCGATCAGGGCGATGATCTCACCCTTCTCCACGTGAAAGGAGACTCCCTTGATCGCGTGGATCATTCCGTAATAGACCTGCAGGTCTTTCACTTCCAGCAATGACATAGAGTCCCTCCTCCTATTCTCCCAGATATGCGGTGATGACCTCCGGATGGGTGAGCACCTCCTGGGTGCTGCCCTGCGCGAGAATCTCACCGAAATTGAGCACAGTCAGCCTCTCGCAGATCCCGGAGACCAGGCGCATGTCATGCTCGATAAGCAGGATCGTCATGTCAAATTCTTTGCGCACGAACCGGATCATATCCATCAGTTCCTGGGTTTCCTTCGGATTCATGCCCGCGGCAGGCTCGTCCAGCAGGAGCAGCTTCGGCTCCGTCGCAAGCGCCCTTGCGATCTCCAGCCGTCTCTGTTTGCCGTAGGGAAGACCGCCTGCGGTCTTTTCCGCGTCTTTTTCCAGGTCAAATACCTTCAAAAGTTCCATGGCCTTTTCATCCATCCGCTTCTCCTGCTTCCGGTAGGAGGGAAGGCGCAGGATGCCGGCGGGCGTACTGTAGCCGTAATGGTTGTGGAGCCCCGCCTTGACGTTGTCCAGCACAGGCATTTTCCCGAAAAGCCGGATGTTCTGGAAGGTACGGGCGATCCCGGCGCGGCTGACCGCGGCCGTCCTCATCCCCGTGATATCCTTTCCGTCCAGGACGACCTTGCCGGTGTCCGGTCTGTACACACCCGTCAGGAGATTGAAGACCGTCGTCTTTCCGGCGCCGTTTGGGCCGATCAGTCCGTACAGCTCTCCCTTTTCAACGGTCATGGAGAACTCATTGACGGCGCGGAGACCGCCGAAGGAGATACCGAGATTATTCACTTCAAGCATGGATGACATTCTACTCGGCCTCCTTTCTGTCTCTGCGCAGGAGCCGTCCGAAATGTCTCTCTCTCCATTCCAGGACCTGCGGGGACCAGTTGTAGATCATCATTGCGATCAGGATGATCGAATAGATGAGCATGCGGTAATTGTTGAGGAAGCGGAGCATCTCGGGCAGGACCGTGAGGACCGTGGCCGCGATCACGCTGCCGAGGATGTTGCCCATTCCTCCGAGCACAACGAACACCAGCACAAGGATGGAGGTGTTGAAATTGAACTTGCTCGCCGTCAGCGTCGCGAGGTTGTGCGCGTACAGCGTGCCCGCGGCACCCGCGAGAGCCGCGGAGATGGTAAAGCACATCAGTTTGTAGCGCGTCACGTTGATGCCGATGGATTCCGCGGCGATCCGGCTGTCACGGATGGCCATGATGGCGCGGCCGTCCCGGGAATCAATGAGATTGAGCACGATGAACAGGGTGACCAGGATCAGGATAAAGCCCGCCAGGAAGGTCGCGTCCTTCGGGGTCCCCGTAATACCCTGCGCGCCGTTGATCAGGACCTTTCCGTCCGGCGCCATTCCCAGGGAGAACTGGTCCTTCATGGAGAAGTGGAAGCCGTCCCCGTCAACACCGATATAAATGACATTGATCACGTTCTTGATGATCTCGCCGAAGGCGAGCGTTACGATCGCAAGATAGTCTCCCCGGAGGCGGAGCACCGGGATCCCGATGATCAGTCCGAAGAATGCCGCGACAAGGGCGCCGACCAGCATCGCAAGGAAAAGCCGGAGGCCGCCGGACGTGATCGTATCCTGCATGCACTTGGAAAAGAAAGCGCCGCTGAACGCGCCGACGCACATAAAGCCCGCGTGTCCGAGACTGAGCTCGCCGGAGATGCCGACGACCAGGTTCAGGGAGACGGCCAGGACGATATATACGCAGATGGGCACAAGAAGGCCCTTCATCAGGCTCGAAAGACTGCCCGTGACCGCAAGGCTCTGCATCACGATGAACGCGGCAGTGACAATACCGTAGGTGAGCAGGTTAACTCTCAGTTTTTTCTTTTTCATATCTCTCACCTACACTTTCTCTCTCGTCTTCTTGCCGAGAAGGCCCGTGGGCTTGACAAGGAGCACGATGATCAGGACCGCGAACACGATGGCATCCGAAAGCTGTGAAGAGATATAGGCCTTGGCAAGGATCTCGATCACGCCCAGGATAAGTCCTCCGAGAAAAGCGCCGGGGATAGAGCCGATCCCGCCGAAGACCGCGGCCGTAAACGCCTTGATGCCGGGCATGGAGCCCGTGTACGGCGTCAGGACCGGATAGCACGAGCAGAGCAGCACGCCCGCGATGGCGGCAAGGCCCGAGCCGATCGCGAAGGTCAGAGCGATCGTTCCGTTTACGTTGATCCCCATCAGCTGCGCGGCTCCCTTGTCCTCGGAAACGGCAAGCATGGCCTGCCCCTGTTTCGTATGGCCGATAAACGTCGTCAGAACGACCATGACAAGGATCCCGCAGAGGATCGTCACGATCGTCTCACCGCTGATCGTAAGCGCTCCGCCCGCAAGCGATATGCCCTTGAAGTGGACGACGGACTGAAAGCTCTTCGGATTCGCCCCGAAGATCAGCAGGACGACATTCTGCAGGAAGTAACTCACGCCGATGGCCGTGATCAGCACGGCAAGGGAGGAGGAAGCCTCCAGCAGGGGCCTGTAGGCGATAGTCTCGATCACGACACCCAGGACCGTGCAGACCAGGATGGCAAGCAGCACCGCCGGGAGCGAAGAAAAGCCGGCGCTCATGATGGCCGTAAAGGCTACGTACGCGCCGACCATGATCACATCACCGTGAGCAAAGTTCAGCATTTTAGCTATGCCGTACACCATCGTATATCCCAGGGCGATGATCGCGTACACGCTCCCGAGACTGATGCCGTTCAGCAGATAGGATAAGAAACTCATAGGTCACCTCGCAGCATTTTGATTTCTGTCTGTATTGTACCCAGAATCAGGGATTTTTACAATCCCCCCGCTCCCATAGGGAGCGCAGAGAAGGGGACTGCGGCGCAGTCCCCTTTGACTCTCAGTGTGCGATTCTTTTTGGAAATGTTTATTCGGCACTTACATAAACGCCGTTTTCGATCACTACCGCCTTCGGCGACTTGTTGGGCTCACCGTCCGCAGTCCATGTCATGGTACCGGTCACGCCCGTGACTTCGATCTCGGTCATGGCAGCCTTCAGGCCGTCGCAGATATCCGAGATGCTCATATCCGGCGTCACGCCTGCCTGCTCGATAGCAGCCTTGATCGTGTAGATGCCGTCGTATGCGTCAGCAGCGAACTGGTTCGGGATCTCGCCGTATTTATCCTGATAAGAGGCAACGAAGTTCTGGGTCAGCTCATCCTCAGCGTCAGCGGAGAACGGAGTCAGAAGCATAACGCCCTCAGCCAGATCATAGTTGAAGCCTTCCATGGTAAGGATACCGTCCATACCGTCCACGCCGAACCAGATGGGAGCAAAGTCCATGCCGGCAGCCTGGGTCAGGATAACGGAAGCCGCATCATAGTAGATCGGAAGGAAGACCAGCTCAGCGCCGTTGTCCTTCAGATACTGAAGCTGTGCGGAGAAATCGGTCTTGCTGTCATCGGTGAAAGCCTGCGGATCAAGAAGCTCAAAGGAAGCTTCGGCAGCGCCGGCCTGGAAGGTGGCAAGGATACCGGTGGAATAAACATCGGAGCTGTTGTAGATCACGCCGACCTTTTTAGCCAGCTGATGCTCTTCAATATACTGTGCGGAAGCATATCCCTGATCCGGATCGGAGAAGCAGATACGGAAGGCGTTGTCTCCGGCCGCGATGGCATCCGGTGAAGAACCGGACGGAGTAAGCAGGAAAAGGTTGTCGTTTGCAGCCTCAGCGGAAACAGCTACGCACGGTGTGGAAGTAACGGTGCCGAGAAGGATCTGCATGCCGTCATCCTTCAGCTTATTGTATGCGCTGACGGATTTCTCGGCGTCATGCTCGTCATCCTGCGGCATGAACTCTACCTGGACACCTGCGATGCCGCCGGCCTCGTTGATCTCATCAACAGCGATCTGAGCGGCATTCATAACAGCGTTGCCGTAGATCGCGGCGCCGCCGGTGAGCGGTCCGATACCGCCGATCTTAAATGTATCATCCGCCATTGCAGTTACAGACATTGCCATTGCAGCCGCGAACGCGACAGCAGCAGCCAGACGCATTTTCTTCATTTTAGTCCTCCTTATTGTAAAAAGTATGCGCTTATTTTACTCTTGATCGGGCTTTTCGTCAACAAGGATATCAGTAGGCCTTGCCCCAGTAAACGAGCTTTTCCGCGGGCTTCCCGCAGCAGATGCAGGTGTCCGAGATCTTTTCCTGCTCAAAGGGCATGCAGCGCGAAGTTACGCCGCAGTTCTCCTTGAGGCTGTCCTCGCACTCCTGGCTCCCGCACCACATTGCCCTGATAAAGCCGGGCTTCTCGTCGGCCAGGCGGGCAAATTCCTCCGGTGTGACGGCGTCATAGACGTGCGCGTCCCTGTGCGCCTTCGCCCTCTCGAACATCTCCTGCTGGATCTGGTCAAGGAGAGCGGCTGCGCGCTCCGGCAGTCCTTCCGCGGATACCTGGATCTTTTCACCGGTGTCTCTGCGGACCATGACGGCGGTGCCGGCGGCGATATCCCGCGGTCCCATCTCGATACGGATCGGGATGCCTCTCATCTCCTGCTCCGAGAATTTCCATCCCGGGCTCTTGTCTGTCTCATCGATCGCCGCGCGAAGTCCCGCTGCCTCAAGGGCATCCTTCAGGGCGCGGGCGTTCTCAAGGACGCCCTCCTTGCGCTGCTGGATGGGAACGACCATGACCTGCACGGGCGAGATCCTGGGCGGGAGCACCAGTCCGCGGTCATCCCCGTGGACCATGATGATCGCGCCGATCAGGCGGGTCGTCATGCCCCAGGACGTCTGATAGACGTACTTGAGCTGATTGTCTTTGTCCGCATACTGGATCCCAAAAGCTTTCGCGAAGCCGTCGCCGAAATTGTGGCTCGTGCCGGACTGAAGCGCCTTGCCGTCGTGCATCATCGCCTCGATCGTGTAGGTCGCCTCCGCGCCCGCGAATTTTTCCTTGTCGGTCTTGCGTCCGCGGATCACCGGGATGGCAAGGACCTCCTCGCAGAAGGTCGCGTAGATATCCAGCATCTGGAGGGTCCGCTCCTCGGCCTCCTCAAAAGTCGCGTGGGCCGTATGGCCTTCCTGCCACAAAAATTCCCTCGAGCGGAGGAACGGCCTGGTCGTCTTTTCCCAGCGGACGACCGAGCACCACTGATTGTAGACCTTCGGCAGATCCCTGTAGGACTGGATCTCATTCTTATAAAAATCGCAGAAAAGCGTCTCGGACGTCGGCCTTACGCACATCCGCTCCTGCAGCGGCTCAAGCCCTCCGTGAGTGACCCAGGCGACCTCGGGCGCAAAGCCCTCGACGTGATCCTTCTCTTTCTGAAGCAGGCTCTCCGGGATAAACATGGGAAGATAGACGTTCTGTACGCCTGCCTTCTTGAACCTGGCATCCAGCTCTTTCTGGATGTTTTCCCAGATCGCGTAGCCTGCCGGCTTGATCACCATGCATCCCTTTACGCTTGTATAATCGCAAAGGTCAGCCTTCTTTACGACGTCCGTATACCACTGGGCAAAATCCGTCTGCATGGACGTGACCTGCTCTACGAACTTCTTCTCTTCTGCCATTCTTCTTCTCCTTCTAAGCTCTGTTAACTGCAAAATATCAGACTATCAAAAAAGATAGTACCGGGGCCCGCTTTTGTCAAGCAGACGCGTCAGATGACCGTGGCAATAAAGCGGTCGAACGCGGCCTGGCCCTCCGGCGTCCGCGCGTACACGCCCGCATGCTCGAGCACCTTCGAGAACACGAGGCCGATCTCGTCCTGCAGGATCCCGTCGGCGTTCTCCTCCGTAAAGGAATCGTATTTGCCCAGGAATTCCTCCGCCCAGTCGGCATGCGGCGCGGTCAGCGGGTCCTCTCTCAGATCCCTGCCGGCAAGGATGGCTTCCTTCAGCGCGTCCATCTCCTTCAGAAGGCGCGCCGGCAGGACCGCAAGTCCCATGACCTCGATCAGGCCGATGTTTTCTTTCTTAATGTGATGGAGCTCCGGATGCGGATGATAGACGCCCAGCGGATACTCCTCGGTCGTGATGTTGTTGCGCAGCACGAGGTCAAGCTCGTAATCCTCCCCCCTGCGCCTGGCGATCGGCGTGATCGTGTTGTGCGGCTCGCCGTTCGTCTCGGCAAAGATGAAGGCATCCTCGTCCGTATAGCCTCTCCACGCCTGCAGGATCCTGTCGGCGAGGGAAGCGACCCTTGCGGGATCCGCGCCGCGCAGACGGATGACCGACATCGGCCAGTGCACGACGCCGCAGGCGATGTCCGGATAGTCCGGGACCTCAAAGGCGCGCTCCACCGGCGCCTTCTCCATCGCGAAGGTGTAATGGCCTCCCTGGAAATGCTCATGGCTCAGGATGGAGCCGCCGACGATCGGGAGATCCGCGTTGGAGCCCACAAAATAGTGGGGGAACTGTCCGACGAAATCGAGGAGCTTATCGAAGGCGGCGCGGTCGATCTTCATCGGCACGTGCTCGCTGTTGAAGACGATGCAGTGTTCATTGTAATAGACGTAGGGCGAATACTGCATATACCAGCTGCGGCCGCCGACCGCGAGCGGGATGATCCGGTGATTCTGCCTGGCGGGATGGTCGAGCCTGCCCGCGTAGCCCACGTTCTCCCTGCAGAGCAGGCATTTCGGGTAGCGGTCCTGCGGGGCGCTCCTCGCGGCGGCGATCGCCTTGGGATCCTTCTCCGGCTTGGAGAGGTTGATCGTAATGTCAAGGTCGCCGTAGGACGTGGACGTGACCCATCTGCGGTCCTTCGCGATGCGGTACCGGCGGATGTAGTCCGTGTCGCGGCTCAGGTCATAGTAGTACTGCGTCGCGGCTTCCGGAGACTTTTCGTAGAGTTCGGCAAACCGGCGCGTGACCTCATTGGGCCGCGGGGTCAGAAGCCCCATCACCTTCGTATCGAAGAGATCTCTGTACGTCACCGAATTCTCCGGGATCAGTCCCTTCTCAAACGCGTAGTCGCAGATCTCCCCCAAAAGATCCTCAAGCTCCGGCTCTTTCGCGCCGGCATCCCCCGAAGACGGTCCCGGGCCGTCCATCTCAAGCAGTTCATACAGGCGGTTTACCGCCCATATCTTCTCCTCTTCCCCGATCAGTTCACGGTCCGCTGCATACCGCACAAGACCCTCTATCGCATCCTGAATCATCGTTCTCTCCTTTCGCTTCTGACGTGGACTTTTTGATACTGCAATGCTATACTTGGAACAGAATAATTTCTCTCTTCGTAAGGAGGATCCGCCATGAATCAGCTCCGTCTGTTCCGGCGGCGCATAATCCCGGAAGAATGCGTTCTTCTCGAGGATGACGTCGTCCTGTACCAGGACAGGGAAGTGATCATCACGAAATGGGAAACGCTCCATCCCAAAAAGACTCTGCACCATGGTCTCTCCTGCTATTTCCTGGAGAGGGGTTTCAAGGTCAGCAAATTCTACGACCATGAAGGCCGGCTCATCAGCTGGTACTGTGATATCATCTCCTGGACCTTTGACCCGGAGACGAATACCTATGTTTTCACGGATCTCCTCGCGGACGTCATCGTCTACCCCGACGGCTCCGTGCGCGTCGTCGACCTGGACGAGCTTGCCGATGCCCTGCGCGATGACCTGATCACCAGGGAGCAGATGGATACCGCTCTGCGCCATCTCGACAAGCTGCTCCGCCTCATCTACAAGGGCGCTTTCCCGCGCCTCCAGCAGTATATCAACGATGCGGAGGAAAATGACCGGAAACTTTAGTCCGCCTCCTGCATCTCCCGATGAAGCTGCTCCATAATGGAGACCCTCTGATTTTCTATATGGCGCGCCGCGATCCGGGCGGCGTCCTCTTCCCTGCGCTCCTTAAGCGCAAGGCATATCATGCTGTGCTCTTCCAGCAGCCGCTCATAGCTTTCCCTGTTCTTCAGATATTCCAGCCGGTATCGGTAGATCTGCTCACGAAGATTGTGCAGGATCTGGACCAGGCGCCGGTTGTGCGTCGAAAGGCAGATCGCCTCGTGGAACTGCTCATCCGCCACCGCGCTCGCGCGAAGATCTTCTCTCCCCAGGCAGGCGGCAAAATCGTCCGCGGCCTTCCCGATCTCTTCCATCTCCCCCTCTGACCTGTTCCTGCAGGCAAGCCTCACGGCGAGGACCTCGAGCGCTTCGCGGACCTCCAGCACGTCCCGCAGGTCGTCCTCCGTAATGCTCGCGGCCACGGCGCCGCGCCTTGGCTGCGCGATGGCCAGGCCCTCCAGCTCCAGCATGCGGATCGCCTCGCGAACGGGCGTCCTGCTTACGCCCAGCTGAACGGAAAGCGGGATCTCCATCAGCCTCTCGCCCGGCTTGATCTGACCCTCGAGGATCGCCCTGCGCAGCGTGAGGAACACCTCATCCCGAAGCGGCAGGCTTTCATCTGTATTCAGCCGAAGTTCTTCAGTCATCGTCCTCTCCTCCCGTCCCCGGGCCGGGCTCATACGGCTCCGTCAGAAAGACCTCCGCGGCCTGCGGCGCCTCCCGGAGCCGGCTGTATGCCCTTTTCGCGTCCTCCGGATCCTCAAAGATCCCGAAGACGGACGGGCCGCTCCCGCTCATCATGGCTCCCGCCGCGCCGCACCCCATCATGAGTTCCTTCAGCGCGCTCACCTCGGGGACCATCGGGATCGTCACCAGTTCCAGCACGTTGCCCATGCAGCGGACCACCTGCTTAAGGTCTCCTCTTTTCAGGCCCTCCATCTGCCCGTCGATATCCGGATGCGCCCAGTTTGCAAGTTCATCAAACCGCGCGAACACCTGCGCCGTAGATGCCCTTGCCGCCGGCTTTGCCAGAACGATATGGCATTCCGGAAGCGGATCCAGGGGCGTTAAGATCTCCCCGAAGCCCTCCGCGAGGGCCGGCCCCTTCATGACGCAGTAGGGCACGTCCGCGCCGATACGGGCTCCCCTCTCCATCAGCTCGCTGCGGGAAAGTCCCAGACCGAAGAGCTCGTTCACACCCTCCAGCACGGCCGCGGCGTCGCTGCTTCCGCCGGCAAGACCGGCGGCCACGGGGATCTTTTTGTAAAGATCGATATAGAGCCCGTCTTCGACGCCCGCCTCCTCCATCAGAAGCTGGGCGGCGCGGTACGCCAGGTTCCGGCCGTCCCTGGGGAGGAATCCCCGGTTCGTCTTCAGGCGGATCCCCTTCGCGCGGGTCGCGGTCAGCGTGAGCCGGTCGCAGATCCCCACGGTCTCCATGACCATCCGCAGCTCATGATATCCGTCGTCCCGTTTGCCGAGCACATCGAGACCGAGGTTTATCTTGGCTGCCGCCTTTTTTCTGATCGCCTTCATCTTAGCTGGTCTCCCGTTCTTTCTGCCGTCTCCCGGATCCAGGGGACTTCCTCCTCCGGGACGTTCGTCACGATCAGATGCTCCGCCTCCCTGTTGTTCCTGCTGCGCACATTGTACATATACCGGTTGTCGAAGGTCTCAAGGCGCCAGCCCCTTCCGCTGTAGAGCGCATGGATGAACTCCGTGTTCCGGATGATCAGCAGAAACCTGCAGGGGACCTGTCCCAGCAGGTCCGCAAGCCTTTTCTGATCCCTGCGGTCAAAGACGTTCCCCTCATATTCGGAAAAATCCGTATCGTAAGGGGGATCCAGGAAAAGGAAATCGTTCGGCTGAAGATCCGCTTCTTTCAGGAACTCCTCAAAATCCATGCTGCACAGCCGCGTCCTGCCCATCAGGCGGGCGACGTCGTCTGAAAACAGCCTGCGGATCTTTTCCGAAAGGTTCTTTTCGTTGTAGGATATTCCGCCATACGGGATATTGAATTCCCCCGCGCGGTTGTAGCGGAACATGGACCCGTAGCAGTATTCGCGCACAAAATAGAAGTTTGCCGCCCTGAAGGCTTTCCCGGCCTCCCGCTTCCCCAGGATGATCTCATTGTACAGCCGGCGGAAGTAGAGATAAAAGCCGGAGCAGAACCCTGTCCGGAGATTGGCGGAAAGGTCCTTCGCGGAAAGGGGGCCCTTCTTTTCAAGCTTCACCGTGCGGCGGATCTTATCCTCCACGGCCCGCTCCATCTCCTGCTCAAAGGCGTCCCTGTCACAGACAAGCTCCGTGCAGATCTCCGGATCCGCGGCGATCTGCCGCGCAATGCCCGCGCACAGGTCAAGCCCCGACACCTTTTTCTCATCCCTGTCCGCCGCGGCATAGATGCCGTAAAGAGTCAGGATCTCCTCCTCCCGCGTCACGCAGAGGGCGCGCAGCGCGGTAAAGCTGCTGTCGTAGAGCTCCAGGTACCTGCGGAACGAAGGATCCTGCAGGCCGACCATCTCATAAAAGAGCATCAGGTCTCCGGAAATATCATTGAGCACCGCCGACGCCGGGCACAGATGAAAGAAAAGCGCGGCGCCGCCGGCAAAGGGTTCGATATATCTGTCATACTCCGGGATCATGCTCTCGAAGCGCGGGATCTCCGCGCTCTTGCCGCCCGGCCATTTGATCAGGGGTCTCATCAGCTGGTATTACCTCCGGTCAGTAGGAGCGCAGTTCGTCGCTCCCGTCATCCTCCACCTTGCGTATGGAACGCACGATCACGTCATACGCCGCGTCTTCGCTCACCACCACATGCACACGGTCGCCCGCCTTATGTCCCAGAAGGGCCTTCCCGAGCGGCGACTCGATGCTGATCCTTCCCTGCAGGGAATTTCC
>CAJOLD010000003.1 GCA_905235435.1 uncultured Lachnospiraceae bacterium | reverse complement strand
AAGAGACCCTCACCGAGGCGGAGGAAGCCGTAGAAGAGGCCCTTACAGAGGCTGAGGAAGCCGTAGAAGCTGTAGAAGAGGCCCTCACTGAGGCGGAGGAAACCGTGGAAGAGGCCCTCACTGAGGCGGAGGAAGCGGTAGAAGAGTCCACCGAAGCTGAGAATGTTCTCGGGGCTGCCGGCGCAGCGATCGCTGCCGCCGCTGAAGAAGCCGTGGAGAACGTGGAAGAAGCACTGACCGAGGCTCAGGAAGCCGTAGAAGAACTCATTTCCGAGGCGGAGGAAGCCGTTGACGAGCTGTTCGGCGAGGCCGAGACCGAAGAAGAAAAGGCATCGTTCGACTACCTGTTTGAGGTAGAGGGAACCACGGACTTTGATCTTGTGGCCTTTGATCCGGAAGATCCGGAAGCAGCCCTTGCCCGCGTCGGCAATTGCAACCTGGCCGATTTTCTGACGGACGCATACCGCGAAGTGACCGGCGCTGATATCGCTTTCCTGAACGCCGGCAGCATTCTTGCCGACATCAAGGCCGGCGATATCGAGTACATGGATCTTTCCACCGTGTTCCCGTGGACCCAGAAGGTGAGCGTGATCGAGGTCACCGGACAGCAGATCCTTGACTGCCTCGAGATGGGCGCCAGTGAGTTCCCGGAGGAGAGCACCGCGCTGATCGCCCCGTCCGGCCTTACCTACACGATCGATACGCTTGTTCCCTCGAGTGTAAAGACAGACAGTGAAGGCGCGTTCGAAGGCGTTGAAGGCGACTACCGCGTAAAAGACGTGCTGGTCGGCGATGAGCCTCTGGATGTCGAAGCGGCCTATACGCTGGCGATCAATGCCAATTACGCTGACGACGGCCTGGCCATGTTCGAGGACAGCAAGGTCATTGATCCGGAATACATCGATGTGACGATCCTCAAAGATTACCTTGCTTCTCTGGACGGCAGCAAGGTCCCTGAGGAGTACAGTGATCCTTACGGACAGGGCCGCATCATCTTCCTCGCAGAGGAAGCCGCGCAGGAAGCACCGGCAGCGGCAGCAGCAGCACCTGCGGCAGCCGGCGCAGCCGCAGCCGAGGAGTCTGAAGAAGAAGGCGCTTTCGAGGATGAGACAGACTCCGCTCCCGATGAGACGATCGACGCTCTTCCCGAGGAGCAGGAAGCAGAATCCGAGGCCATAACAGAATAATCAAGCAAAGCACAGACACATCAGATCCCGGGCCGGCCGTACGGTCGATCCGGGATCTTTTGAAAGGAAAGAATTATGAGCTCCTACATCATTACAACAGACAACATGGCAGATCTTCCGAAGAGCTATCTGGAGGAGAACGGGATAAGGACGATCTCTCTCACGTATTTTCTGGACGGGAAAGGCTATACGGAGGAAAACTCCCTCCCCGAGAAAGAATTCTACGATAAAATGAGAAACGGATCGATGCCCACGACATCACAGGTGAACGTGCAGGAGGCAAAGACAAAATTCCTGGAGTTTGCCCAGAGCTGCCCGAATATCGTGCATATTGCGTTTTCGAGCGGACTGAGCGGGACTTTCGGCAGTTCGTTCCAGGCTGCGAAGGAGATCATGGAGGAGAGGCCGGACATTCATATCGATGTGATCGATTCCCTCTGCGCTTCCCTCGGCGAGGGCCTTCTGGTCCACAAGGCAGTCACTCTGCGCGACAGCGGCATGAGCAGCGAAGAGCTTGTGAGCTGGCTCGAGGAGAATAAGCTCCATGTATGCCACGATTTCACCGTCGACAGTCTGTTCCACCTTTTCCGGGGAGGACGTGTCTCCCGCGCCACGGCGATCTTCGGGACGGCGCTTTCCATCAAGCCGATGCTGCATGTGGATGATGAGGGGCGGCTGATCAATATCGGCAAGGTCCGCGGCCGCAAAAAGTCGCTGACCGCCCTGGTGGACGCGATGGAGAAAAAGATCGGGTCCCGCAGGGGAGAGAATGATATTGTATTTATCAGCCACTGCGACTGCGAGGAGGACGCGAAGACCGTCCGCGACGAGATCGAGCGGAGGTTCGGCATCTCCTCATTCCTGATCAATTACATCGGGCCGACGATCGGCGCGCATTCCGGTCCCGGCACGGTAGCCCTGTTCTACATGGGAGATGAGCGATAAAAAGGAGGCCTTATGAGGTTTCGCCCCTGCATCGATATACATAACGGAAAGGTCAAGCAGATCGTAGGCGGGTCTCTGCGGGACAAGGGAGATACGGCGGCGGAGAATTTCGTCTCGGAAACGGATGCCGCCGGCTACGCGGATATTTATGACGGACTCGGACTTTCCGGGGGCCATATCATCCTTTTGAACCCTGTCTCTTCGCCCTGGTACGCGGCGGATATGGAGCAGGCGGCCGGCGCTCTTTCGCGCGCGCCCGGGCGCTGGCAGATCGGAGGGGGGATCACGCCGGAGACGGCGGGAACATTCCTTTCGGCCGGCGCGAGCCACGTGATCGTGACCTCCTACCTCTTTTCGGACGGAAAGCTGGACCGCGGACGCCTTGAGCGGATGCGCGAAGCCGCGGGGAAGGACCGGCTGGTCATTGACCTGAGCTGCCGCAGAAGAGGCGGAGAGTATGTCGTCGTGACAGACCGCTGGCAGACGTTTACGGACGAGGTCCTCGGCCTGTCTCTTTTAGACGAGCTTGCGGAGTACTGCAGCGAGTTCCTGATACACGGCGTTGATTCGGAGGGGAAGGCCGAAGGCCCCGAACAGGACCTGGTCCGCCTCCTCGGCGCGTGGAACTCTCTGCCCGTCACCTACGCCGGCGGCATCCGGAGCCTCGGGGATATCGAGGCGGTCGCGAAGGACGGCCGGCAGCGGGTGGACATTACGGTGGGCAGTGCCCTCGACCTCTTCGGGGGAGACCTTCCGCTGGATGAGATCTGTCGTTATATTGAAAAATTGCATAAAAATTAATTGCCTGACGGCCGTTTTATGTTATAATTATGACATAAGCCGGGGGGCGTAAGGGCGAAGGGAAAGCCGCTCTCCCCACCGGTGAAAAAAAGAAAGAAAAGGGGTTGATGTCATGAAATATATCATAAGCGGTAGGAACCTCGAAGTAACGGACAGTCTCCGCTCCCAGGTCATCGAAAAGCTCGGGAAGCTGGAGCGCTATTTCACACCCGACACGGAAGTGATCGTTACCATGTCCGTCGAAAAGGACAGGCAGAAGATCGAGGTCACGATCCCTGTTAAGGGCCACATCATCCGGTCCGAACAGGTCAGCAATGACATGTATGTATCCATCGACCTTGTGGAAGAGGTGATCGAGCGCCAGCTGCGCAAGTACAAAACAAAGCTTGCCGGCAAGCAGCGCGACGGCGGCAACCTCAAGAAGGAATTCCTTGAGAGAGAGGAAGAGCCGCTTGAGGATGTCCGGATCATCCGCACCAAGCACTTCGATGTAAAGCCCATGTATCCGGAGGACGCCTGCGTCCAGATGGAACTGCTGGGGCATAACTTCTTCGTATTTGTGAATGCGGAGAGCGACGAGATCAATGTGGTCTACAAGCGCAAGGGGAACACCTACGGGCTTCTGGAACCCGAATATTGATCAGACAGATACGGATATCAGACACGGGGCTGCCGCAGGGCAGCCCCTTTCGTTGTTCTTGCCACTTACCATTGTGTTTAGCTCTCTGAAGTGATACAATGATTACGTTTGCAGACATTTTAAAGCAAGGAGAGACAAGATGGGTTTTTTTGATAAACTATTAGGTACGCACAGCGAGCGGGAGGTCAAACGCATCCTTCCCCTCGTTGATAAGATCGAGGAGCTGCGCCCGGCCATGATGGCACTCTCCGACGAGGAGCTGCGCGCCAGGACCGACGAATACAAGAAACGCTACCAGGAGGGAGAGACGCTCGACGATCTTCTTCCGGAGGCTTTCGCGACGGTCCGCGAGGCTGCCCGCCGCGTCCTCGGAATGGAACACTACAGGGTACAGCTGATCGGCGGCATCATCCTTCACCAGGGCCGCATCGCCGAGATGAAGACCGGTGAAGGTAAAACGCTCGTTTCGACCTGCCCGGCCTACCTCAACGCGCTGACGGGCGAGGGCGTCCACATCATCACGGTCAATGATTATCTGGCACACCGTGACGCGCAGTGGATGGGTGCCGTGCATGAATTCCTCGGGCTGTCCGTGGGCTGCGTGCTCAACTCCATGACCAATGATGAGAGGCGCGCGGAGTACGCGAAGGATATCACGTACATCACGAACAACGAGGACGGTTTCGACTACCTGCGTGACAACATGGTCATCTACAAGGAACAGCTCGTGCAGAGGGATCTGGTCTACGCGATCATCGATGAGGTCGACTCGGTCCTGATCGATGAGGCCCGCACGCCGCTGATCATTTCCGGACAGAGCGGAAAATCGACAAAGCTCTACGAGACCTGCGATATCCTCGCGAAACAGTTAAAGCGCGGCGAGGCGAGCGGCGAGGTCACGAAGATGACCGCCATCATGGGCGAGGAGATCGAGGAGACCGGTGACTTCATCGTCAACGAGAAGGACAAGGTCGTCACGCTCACCCAGGAAGGTATCGAGAAGTGCGAGAAGTTCTTCGGCATCGACAACCTTTCCGATGCGGAGAACATTGAGATCCAGAACAACATCATCCTTGCTCTGCGGGCGCACAACCTGATGTTCCGCGACAGAGACTACGTGGTCAAGGATGACGAGGTCCTCATCGTCGATGAGTTCACGGGCCGTATCCTGCCCGGCAGGCGCTATTCCGACGGCCTGCACCAGGCGATCGAGGCGAAGGAGCATGTGAAGGTCAAGCGTGAGAGCAAGACGCTCGCGACCATCACCTTCCAGAACTTCTTCAACAAATACAAAAAGAAGGCCGGCATGACCGGTACGGCTCTCACGGAAGAGCAGGAGTTCCGTGATATCTACGGAATGGACGTTATTGAGATCCCGACGAACCGCCCGGTCATCAGGCAGGACCTCAACGACGCCGTCTACATGACCAAGAAAGAGAAATACCACGCGGTCGTCGAGGCCGTGAAGGAGGCGCACGCGAAGGGACAGCCGGTCCTGGTCGGCACGATCACGATCGAGGTCTCCGAACTGCTCTCGGGCATGCTCCGCAGAGAGGGCATCCAGCACAACGTCCTGAACGCGAAGTTCCATGAGATGGAAGCGGAGATCGTTGCGCAGGCCGGTGTGCACGGCGCCGTCACCATCGCGACGAACATGGCCGGCCGTGGTACCGATATCAAGCTGGACGAGGAAGCCAGGCAGGCCGGCGGCCTGAAGATCATCGGCACGGAGCGCCATGAGTCGAGGCGTATCGACAACCAGCTGCGCGGCCGTTCCGGACGTCAGGGAGACCCGGGTGAATCCCGCTTCTATATCTCCCTTGAGGACGACCTCATGCGCCTGTTCGGCTCCGAGAAGATGATGGGCATCTTCCGGTCCCTGGGCGTCGAAGAGAACGATCAGATCGAGCACAAGATGCTTTCTTCCGCGATCGAGAAGGCGCAGCAGAAGATCGAGAGCAACAACTTCGGCATCCGCAAGAACCTGCTCGAGTACGACCAGGTCAACAACGACCAGCGTGAGATCATCTACGCGGAGCGCCGCAAGGTGCTTGACGGCGACAACATGAGAAGCACCGTCATGAAGATGATCGACGACGTCACGGATTCGATGGTCGATATGGCGGCTCCCGACCGGCAGGAGAATAATGAGTGGGATCTGCAGGAGCTCAATGACCTCCTTCTTCCCATCATCCCGATGGAGAAGATCACGGAGGAGGATGTGGATGGCAGCAAACAGCAGGTCAAGGATCTTCTGCGTGAGCGCGCCGTCGCCCTCTATGAGGCGAAGGAAGCGGAGTTCGGCGATGAGATCGAGAAGATGCGCGAGATCGAGCGCGTTGTCCTTCTCCGCGTCATCGACATGAAGTGGATGAACCACATCGACGATATGGATCAGCTCCGCCAGGGCATCGGCCTGGCCGCCTACGGACAGAAGGATCCGCTCGTCGAATACAAGATGGAAGGCTTCGAGACGTTCAACAACATGACCTCGGCCATCCAGGAGGATACGCTCCGCACCCTGTACCACGTGAAGGTGGAGCAGAAGGTGGAGCGCGAGCAGGTCGCCAAGGTGACCGGCACGAACCGCGACGAGACCGGCCCGAAGACGCCGTCGAAGCGCAAGGCCGTCAAGATCTATCCGAACGATCCCTGCCCCTGCGGCAGCGGCAAGAAGTACAAACAGTGTCACGGAAGGAAGGACGCTCCTCCTCTCGACTGACGGGGAGTCTGATCACGCATGTATTTAAAAGAAAGAAGGTGAAGCTATGGTCGAGCTCGACGAGCTGAAGGCAGTCCTTAACAGCTATACAGAACCATTAGTGGAAGTGAGGGATTCACTTTGACCTGGCCGGCAAACGGAACAGGATACAGGAATTAGAGAGAGAAATGGAGGCCCCGGATTTCTGGAACGATCCGGAGAACTCGGCCCGCATCATGAAGCAGCTCGCCAGCCTCAAGGAGGATGTGAACGTATGCGAAAAGCTGCAGGAGCAGTATGACGAGATCGAGCTCCTGATCGAGATGGGATACGAGGAGAACGATCCGGACGTCATCCCCGAGATCAGGGAGATCCTGGAGGATTTCGAGAACTCCTTCGAGGAGATCCGCATGAAGACGCTGCTCTCCGGACCCTACGACAAGGACGGCGCGATCGTCACCCTCCACGCGGGGGCGGGCGGAACGGAGTCCTGCGACTGGGCGTCCATGCTCTACCGCATGTATACCCGGTGGGCGGACCGGAAGAATTATTCCGTGGAGGTCCTCGATTATCTTGAAGGCGATGAGGCGGGCATCAAGTCCGTGACCTTCCAGGTGAACGGGGAGAACGCCTTCGGCTATCTGAAGTCGGAGCACGGGATCCACAGGCTGGTGCGCATCTCGCCGTTCAACGCGGCGGGCAAGCGGCAGACGTCCTTTGTCAGCTGCGACGTCATGCCGGATATCGAGGAAGACTTGGACGTCGAAGTGCGCGACGAGGATATCCGCATCGATACCTACCGCTCCAGCGGCGCCGGCGGACAGCACATCAACAAGACGTCATCCGCCATCCGCATCACGCACTTCCCGACGGGCATCGTCGTGCAGTGCCAGAATGAGCGGTCCCAGCACATGAACAAGGATAAGGCCATGCAGATGCTGAAGGCCAAGCTGTTCATGCTCAAGCAGCAGGAGAACCGCGAGAAGGCGGAGAATATGAGGGGTGAGGTGAAGGAGATCGGCTGGGGCAGCCAGATCCGCTCCTACGTCTTCCAGCCCTATACCATGGTAAAAGATCACCGCACCGGCGCGCAGACGGGCAACGTCGACAGTGTGATGGACGGCGGGATCGATCTGTTTATGAACGCGTATCTTAAATGGCTGACGCTCAGCCCGGAGGACCGGGAAGCAAGGCTGAACCAGAGTGAGGAGGTGTAACTATGGGAATTATCAGAGCAGCGGCGCAGGCCGTGACCGGAACGCTTTCCGACCAGTGGAAGGAAGTCGTTGAACCGCTTAATATGGATGACCAGACCGTCTTTGTAAAGGGCGTTGTCCGCAAGACCGGAGGCAGCGGAACGAAGGACGTCATCACCAACGGATCCGTGATCCACGTTTATGACAATCAGTTCATGATGGTCGTCGACGGCGGAAAGATCGTGGACTACTCGTCAGAGCCGGGGTACTTTATCCTCGATAATTCTTCCGCACCGTCCCTGTTTGCCGGAAATCTTTCGGAGGGGATCAAGGAGAGCCTGAATGACGCATTCCGCAGGTTCAGCTTTGGCGGCGCGACCCCGATGAGCCAGAAGGTCTTCTACATCAACCTGCAGGAGATCAAGGGGATCAAGTTCGGGACCCGCAACCCCATCAACTATTTCGACAACTTCTATAACGCGGAGCTTTTCCTCCGCGCGCACGGCACGTACTCCATCAAGATCACCAATCCGCTGCTTTTCTATGCGGAGGCGGTTCCGAGAAACGCGGAGCGCGTGCAGATCACGGATATCAACACACAGTATCTGGATGAGTTCCTTCAGGCCCTGCAGACATCCATCAACCAGATGTCCGCGGACGGCGAGCGGATCTCCTTCGTGGCCTCCAAGGGGCGCGAGCTCTCCAAATACATGGCGGATACGCTGGATGAAGACTGGAAACAGCAGCGCGGCATGGAGATCCAGTCCGTTGCGATCGCCAGCATCTCCTACGATGAGAATTCACAGAAGCTGATCCAGATGCGCAATCAGGGCGCGATGATGCAGGATCCCTCCATCCGCGAGGGCTATGTGCAGAGCGCCGTCGCCTCCGGCCTTGAGGCCGCCGGCTCCAACCCGAACGGCGCGGCTGCCGGATATATGGGCATCGGACTGGGCATGCAGTCCGCGGGCAGCATGATGGCCGCCACCAGCGCGGCGAACGCGCAGCAGATGCAGGCACAGCAGCAGGCGCAGCAGAGCCAGCAGCCGCAGGCGGCGCCGGCAGGCAGCTGGACATGCAGCTGCGGAGCTGTCAACACGGGAAAATTCTGCTCTGAGTGCGGAGCGCCGAAGCCGGCACCGGCAAAGTGGATCTGCAGCTGCGGAGCGGAGAATACCGGCAAGTTCTGCTCTGAGTGCGGAGCACCGAGACCCTGACAGCAGAGAAACTTCCGCACGGAATGAATACCGCATGAGTGAATACTATCTTGTAAAGAAAAAAGCAGTGCCCGAAGTACTCCTGAAGGTCGTGGAAGCCAAGCGCCTCCTTGAGACAAAAAAAGCCGCGACCGTGCAGGAAGCGGCGGACCTGATGGGGATCAGCAGAAGCTCCTTCTACAAATACAGGGACGACATCTACCTGTTCCATGAGAACGCGCGGGGCAGGACGATCACCTTTGTGCTGGAGATGAACGACGAGCCGGGCCTGCTCTCTGACGTGCTGAAGATCGTCGCGGAGCACAGGGCCAACATCCTGACCATCCACCAGAGCCTGCCCGCGAAAGGGACAGCCTCTACCACGATCAGCGTCGACGTGCGCCCGGACACCGGAAATGTGACCGAGATGCTCAGCCTGATCGAGCAGAAAGAAGGGGTGCTGGAAATGCGCATCCTCGGAGGCGAATAACGTAAAAAACAGGGTGCATGAAACAGCTTTCGCCGTTTCATGCACCCGTTCTTTTTTTGCGCGTTACTCCTCCCCGCCAAAGCCCTCCGGACCGGCGGTCTCGCCGTGCAGGCTGAGGTAGAAGAGGGTGTTGGTCATCCGGATGTAGGGGATGACCCAGAGAAGGCCGAGGCCGAAGGTGAGCGCACAGAGCAGGATCATGCCCGCGAAGGAGAGCTGAAGCTTTACCCAGCGGAGCCTGTTTGCGCTCATCAGGGACCGGCTCTCACGGATGAGGTCCGGTACGGAGCGGTTCGGCTTGTCGAAGAACAGGTAGTAGACCTGTGAGATCCCGGCCAGGACGTAGAAGAGCAGGACGATGCTCACAATAAAGGCCGCCAGTAAGAGGAACAGCACCGTTGTTTCCGACCGCGTTTCCACCGGCAGGCGGCCGAAGCTGATGACCCAGGTGGTGATCAGCGGGATGAGGCAGACAAAGATCATCAGGATCGTATAGAGTGTGATCAGGATGAGCTTGTCCGGATGGATGGAGAAGACCGCGAATAAGCCGCCGGTCTTTACCTGTTGCAGCCTTGCGTTCTGGAGGCACATCAGCGATATGCCGGCGTTCATGAGGAAGCGGAAGAGCAGCAGGATGATGCCGGCCGCGAAGACCATAAAGGTGCTGTGTGTGCTGACCGATATATAGTCCGTAAGGATCCCGGAAAAATAGCTGAACAAAAGGATGAGCACGAGGGCGCCGGTAAAGACGCCGTATTTTCCGGTGAGCAGTCCGCGGGACTCCCGTTTTAATTCCGATGAGGAAAAGACCATTTGTTTTCTCCTTTATGGTGCATTAAGTCGAAGATGCAAAGGACGGCGCGTCCCTGCCCGGAAGGGAGGGCACAGGCGCGGGCACATCCGGCTCCTTTTCGCCGCCTTGACCTGCGGCAAACGGGTCCTTGCCTTCGGTCTCCGCCGTCTCCGGCGCGTATTTCGGGAGAAGGTTCTCTCCGAAGACGGATTCCGGAAGGGTGAGCTTTAAGTCTCCCTCCAGCCCGTAATATTTATTGAGGCCTTCCAGCATCTGTTCCACCTGGAGATGGACGGCGGGATCGCTGCGGATGGTCCTTATCAGCATCACAGTGGATGCGGAGGACATCGAGACAGAGATGCACGCGATGATGATGGCGGCCATTGCCGCCCCGCGAAGGCGTCCGCTTCCTCTGGAGAGCAGCGCGAGAATGATCGCGAGGGCTGCCAGAGGGACCGATACAAAGAAGACCGAGAATAGAAAACCGGCGAGCAGAGCAAGCACCAGTGCCGCCGCGCGCAGCGAGCGGCTCCCCTGGCCGGCTTCATTGTACTGTGTATTCATTCTACCTCCCGGCAGGGGAAGTCCCTGCCCGTTTTTTATGCCATAAAAATACCCGAAAAAAAGGTACCAACTATAATAACATATGCGGGCCCGATTCACAAGCGCGGCAGACATATGTCTTGTTTTGAAGACCTATCTGTGTTATATTTTTTTTGCCGGTTTTTTGCCGGCAGACTTACGATCATCATGAATGCTTCCGTTTTGGGGTGCGCGGTACGCAGCCGGCGGGGGCGGTGAAGGAGGAACAGATGGAAAGAGAACAGTTTCTGGAGGTGTACAGACATTCCCTCGCGCACATTCTCGCGAAGGCCGTGATCGAGATCTTCGGCGCGGAGAATGTACAGTACGCGATCGGTCCGCAGATAGCGGACGGTTTTTATTATGATTTTGTCCTGCCGCGGAATATCACCACGGATGACTATAAGACGATAGAGGATAAGATGCGCGAGATCCTCAAGAGGAAAGAGGACTGGACGCGGAAAGAGGTGTCCCGCCGGGAGGCGCTGGAGCTCTTTGCCGGCCAGAAGTTCAAGACGGAACTGATCGAGGACCTTCCCGAGGATGAGACCATCTCCATCTATTATACGGGTGATGATTTTGTCGATCTGTGCCGCGGACCTCACGTGGAAAATTCCAGGGACCTTCTGTCAGCGGCCTTCAAGGTAAAGTCTGCTTCCGGCGCCTACTGGCGCGGGGATGAGCACAGGGATTCTCTGCAGAGGATCTATGTTTACGCGTTCCCGGACAAGGAAGCGCTCAAGGCGCATCTGGCGCTCATTCAGGAGGCGATGGAGCGGGATCACAAGAAGCTGGGCCCGAAGCTCGACCTCTTCATGTTCCATGAGACCGCGCCCGGCATGCCGTACTGGCTGCCGAGAGGATGGAAGATGTACCAGACGCTCATCCGCTACTGGAGAGAGATCCACGACAGGCACGGATACCAGGAGATCTCCGCGCCCATCATCAACAACCGCAAGCTCTGGCTCATCAGCGGCCACTGGGCACATTATCAGGACAACATGTTCATCGTACCGGGACTGGACGGGGAGCCCAATGCCGATGATATCATGGCTGCAAAGCCCATGAACTGCCCGAACGCGATGATGACCTACAAGCGCACCAACCACTCCTACCGCGAGCTGCCCATCCGCTACAATGAGCTGGATGTGGTGCACCGCAGGGAGAAATCCGGCCAGCTGAACGGACTTTTCCGCGTGCAGGCCTTCCGTCAGGACGATGACCACACCTTCGTCGCCGAGGAGCAGATCGAGAACGAGATCGCCGATATCATCGAGATCGCGGATCAGATCTACAAGACCTTCGGCATCACCTACCGCGTGGAGCTTTCCACGAGGCCGGACGACTTTATGGGAGATATTGAGGTCTGGAACAGGGCGGAGGATGCCCTTAAGACCTTCCTGAACAAGAAATACGGCGAGGGCAATTACGAGATCAATGAGGGAGACGGCGCTTTCTACGGCCCGAAGATCGACCTCCAGATCAAGGACGCCCTCGGCAGGGAATGGCAGTGCGGCACCATCCAGCTGGATTTCCAGCTCCCGCACAACTTCGGCCTCACCTACCAGAGCCAGGACGGCACCCTCAAGGAGCCGGTCGTCATCCACAGGGCTCTGTTCGGTTCCCTGGAGCGCTTTATCGGCATCCTGATCGAGCATTACAAGGGCGCGTTCCCGTTCTGGCTCTCTCCGTACCAGGTCGGCGTCGTTCCCATCCGCACCGAGCACAACGACTACGCGCGCGAGGTCGTGGAGAAGCTGGAGGACAGGTTCATCCGCACAGAGGTCGATTACGCGGACAAGAACATGAACGAGAAGATCAAGGCCTACAAGGTCATGAAGGATCCCTACATTGTCGTCGTCGGCGACAAGGAGGCGCAGGATCGCACCGTTTCGGTCACCATCCGCGGCCAGAAGGCGCAGCTGCATGACATTCCGCTGGACGTCTTCCTTGCAATGTGCGACAAGATGAACAAAGAGAGATCCCAGGAGCTGATCACCGATCCCTCACAGATCTGAGAGAGTGATTTGAATGTATAAGAAGCTGGACAGAAACGCACCCTGCTGGTGCGGAAGCGGCAAAAAATACAAGTTCTGCCATCAGGCATTTGACGACAGGATCATCGGCTTTGAGAGAGCCGGGCATATCGTTCCGGACAGGGAGCTCTTAAAGTCCGAAAAGGACGTGGAAGGGATCCGCAGGAGCGCGAAGATCAATGTGGCGGTGCTCGACGAGGTCGGCGACAAGATCCGCGCGGGAATGTCCACGCAGGATATCGACGACATCGTGACGAAGGTCACGTCCGCCATGGGCGGCATTCCCGCCGACCTTGGCTATCAGGGCTTTCCGAAGAGCGTCTGCACGTCCATCAACAATGAAGTCTGCCACGGGATCCCCTCGAAGGACATCATCCTGAAGGAGGGAGATATCATCAACGTAGACTGCTCGACCATCCTGGACGGCTATTTTTCCGATTCCTCCCGCATGTTCTGCATCGGGGAGGTCAGCCCGGAGAAGAAGCGCCTTGTGGATGTGACAAAGGAGTGCATGGAGGAGGGCATAAAGGCCGTCGTCCCCTGGCATCTGCTCGGGGATATGGGCCATGCGGTCCACACTCACGCACTGGAGAACGGTTACACGATCGTCCGGGAGATCGGCGGACACGGCTGCGGAAACGCCTTCCATGAGGATCCGTTCGTCAGCTATGTCACGGAGCCCGGAACGGAGATGCTGATGGTGCCCGGCATGGTGTTCACCATCGAGCCCATGGTCAATATGGGAAGGCACGAGATCTACACAGACAAGGTAAACGGCTGGACCGTCTATACGGCGGACGGCCTCCCCTCCGCGCAGTGGGAGGTGGAGGTGCTCGTCACGGACGACGGCTGTGAGATCCTTTCGTGGTAAGACCCGGCAGAGGATGAGGGACTTTTCCAGTGGAAAGGTCCCTCTTGTGAATATGCGGAAAGGAAAAGAACTTGAGCGAAGAGTACCAGAAGGCGAAGAAACAGGGCGAAAAAGAATACAGAAGAGCGGTATCGGAGGGGTGGTATCCCTATCTGCCGGCCCTGGATAAGATCCTTCCCGGCATATCGGAGCTTAGGCAGGCTGACCTGGGGACCGTGGAGGTCCCGCTGTCCCTGTTTGCCGGGACAAAGACGGAGGGGAGGCAGAACGCGTTCTCCTGGGGCTTTATGCCCGTTTTCCCCGAGAACACCGAGTTCGCCTACAAATGGAGCAGCCTCTATGACATCCAGCTGGAGGAAGGGCTGCGCGATCCGGTCCTCGCTTACGAATATATGCACCGGTTCTATGTGGAGGAGGGCAACAAGAGAGTATCCGTCCTGCGTTACCTGGACGCCTATTCCATCCCCGCAAAGGTCATCCGCATCCTTCCGGCGCGCGACGGCGATCCGGAGAAGGAGATCTACTACGAATACCTGGACTTCTATCGTGTCACGGGCCTGTTCGGGATCGAGTTCTCGGAAAAGGGGAGATACTTAAAGCTCGCGGCCCTTTTCGGCAGGAATCTTGAACACCGGTGGCCGGAGGAGGACATCAAAAAGTTCAGGAGCGCCTACGCGGCGTTTTCCGGACTGTATCTTAAGAAATTCGCGGAGCTTCCCAATATGACGCCCGCCGACGCCATGCTCCTTTATCTGCAGACCTACTCTGTGGAGAGCCTGACGGAGGGAAACAGCGAGATCATATCCAAGAGGATCGATACCCTGCGCAAGGAGATTCTGACCGTCAGCGGGACCGGCGCGATGGAGCGGCAGGAGATTCCCGCGGAGAACGCGCCGAGATCCGGCTTTTTCTCCCTTCTCCAGGGACCGTCCTACTCCGGGAGCCATCCGCTCCGGGCCGCGTTCTTCTATGATCTGACGCCCGAAAATTCCCGCTGGGCTTACGGCCATGAGCTCGGCCGGAACGCGCTCGAGACGAACTATGAGGGAATGGTGGTCACCAGCGCCTACGGCGGCTGCATCAACCCCGCGGCGACCAGGGACGCGATGGCGAAGGCCCTCGAAGAGGGAGCGGAGGTCTTCTTCACGACTTCCCCGGGCCAGATGCCCGCGGCGCTCCGCTTTGCTCTTGACAATCCGAAGGCAAAGGTCCTGAACTGTTCCGTGAACCTTGCCAGGAACGCCGTGCGGACCTACTATCTGAAACTGTACGAGGCCAAGTTCCTGCTGGGGATCCTCGCCGCGAGCCTTACGCGCGACGAGAAGATCGGCTATGTGGCGGATCTGCCGCTGGTCGGGACGATCGCCGATATCAATGCATTCGCGATCGGGGCCGCCATGGTGCGCCCGGATATCCGGATCAGCCTGAAATGGGCTTCGCTGGCGGACGCGGACTGGCACGAGGAGCTGCGCAGCGAGCAGGTGCGCATCATCTCCGGACCCGACCTGATCAAACCCGCCTCCGGGGATCATGAATACGGACTCTACGATATCTCCGGCGGAAGGCCCGTCCACCTCGCGGCGCCGCTGATGGAGTGGGGCAATTTCTATTCGGAGATCATAAAGACCGTCCTCGACGGGACCTGGGGGCAGGAAAACCCGAAGGACAATCAGGCGCTGAACTACTGGTGGGGCATGTCCGCGGACGTGGTGGACATCATCCTCTCCAAGAAGCTGTCCTACTATTCAACAAAGATGATCGATACCTTCCGTCTTGCCGTTTCCTTCGGGCAGCTGACGCCCTTTGACGGAGAGCTCCACAGCAGGACGGGGATCATAAGGAGCGCGGATGACGCGCCGCTTACGGCGGAGGAGATCATTTCCATGGACTGGCTCAACGACAATGTGGACGGCGAGATCCCGCCGCTCGAATCCTTCACGGAGACGGCCAGGGAGACCCTGCTGCTCGCGGGGCTCCGGGGAGAAAAGACATGAAGATCCTGTGCGTCGCAGATACGGAAAACCGCGCGATCTGGGACGGCGCTGCCCTGGACAGGGTGAAAGACGCGGATCTTATTTTGTCATGCGGGGATCTTTCCGCGGCCTATCTTGAGTATCTCGTGACCATGGCGTCCTGCCCGCTCCTCTATGTGTGCGGCAATCATGACGACCGGTTTGAGAAAGAACCGCCGGAGGGCTGCATCGGCATCGACGACGACGTCTATATTTACCGGGGCGTGCGGATCGCCGGGCTCGGCGGGAGCGCGCGCTACAAGCCCGGCCCCTATATGTATACGGAGAAGGAGATGAGCGCAAGGATCCGGCGGCTGTCTGTAAAATTCAGGCTGGGAGCCCGACCGGATATCCTGGTCACGCACGCGCCGCCGAGAGGCTGCGGAGACCGGGAGGATCCTGCGCATCAGGGCTTTGAATGTTTTAATGATCTGCTGATGAAATACCAGCCAAAATATCTTCTGCACGGACATGTCCACAAAGATTACGGGGGGTTCGTAAGGACCAGGACCCATGAGAGCGGGACAACGGTCATCAACTGCTGCGACTATTACCTGCTGGAGGTCCCGGAGGGCCCGGAAAATGAAAGGAGAGGAATATGGCGTTTAATCCAAAAATGATCATGAAAGGGAAGCAGATGTTTTCCCGGTTCGAAAATAATCACCCGAGGGTGCTCCCCTTTTTCCACTATATTGGGAAAAAGGCAACGGAGGGAACGATCATCGAAATGAAGGTCATCTTCCCCGACGGAAAAGAGAGCACCTGCAACATCCGCGTAACGGAGGATGATATGGAGCTTTTCCGCGAGATCGGAGAGATGAGCAAATAAAGAGCGCGGGGCATAAAAAAAGAGGCCTCCGAAGATCGGAAACCTCTTTGCGCGAGTGGAGATAATGGGATTTGAACCCACGGCCTTTCGGATGCGAACCGAACGCTCTCCCACTGAGCTATATCCCCGCAGCAGTAGATATAATAACGCATTTTATGGAATAATACAAGGGCAAATGTTGATTTTATAAAAGTTTTTGAAGGAGGGGAACATGTCGGAGCGCAAGTCTATTCAGGATATTATGTCCGAAGTGCTCGATGATTTTTACGGGACGCCGGGGCCTTCGCCGGAGCCGAAAGACCCGGCCGGAAGCGGCAGCGAAACACCCGCCCACGCGGATGAGACCGCGGGCACAGACGGCGGGGCGGACGGAGCCGCGGATCTAAACGGCGGCGCAGGCGATAGCGCGGGCAGCGCGGAGGAGACCGGCAGCGCCAAGGCAGCGCCGGAGAGCGAGGCTGCGGCGGATGAACCTTCCGGCATGGAGCAGCTTGACGAGCTGATCGGCCTTACGACCATCAAAGAGGACGTCAGGGAGCTGGTCAACCTGGTGAAGATGCAGAAGCTGCGCGAGGAGCAGGGGCTGAAATCGGCGCCCGTCTCGCTGCACCTTGTATTTTCCGGAAATCCCGGCACCGGCAAGACGACGGTCGCACGCATCCTGGCAAAGATCTATAAGGAGATCGGCGTCCTCTCGGGCGGACAGCTCGTAGAGGTGGACCGCTCCGGCCTTGTCGCGGGCTACATCGGCCAGACCGCCATCAAGACGCAGGAAAAGATCCAGGAGGCGATGGGCGGCATCCTGTTTATCGACGAAGCCTACACCCTCGCAAAGGAGGGCAGCGACTTCGGACAGGAGGCGATCGACACCATCCTGAAGGCGATGGAAGACAACCGCAAAGACTTTGTCGTCATCGTCGCCGGCTACACGGATCTGATGGAAGATTTTATCGGCAGCAACCCGGGCCTGAAATCCCGCTTCAACAAATACATGGAATTCCCGGATTATACAGTCGAAGAGCTGATGGCGATCTTTGATCTCAACTGCAAAAAATACGACTATGAGCTCTCGGAGGAGGCCGGGAAGACCGTACAGGAAGCGATCGAAACCATGGCGCAGGAGAAGGGCGAGAACTTTGCCAACGCGAGGGAGGTCCGCAACTTCTTTGAGACGATCATCACCGACCAGGCCTGCAGGATCGCGGAGATCGAATCCCCGACCGCGGAGCAGATCAAGACGATCCTCCCGGAGGACGTCCTGAAGGGCCTGAAGAAGAGCGAAGAGGCAGAGCCTGCGGAAGACGCTGAGGAAGAAGCGGCGGAGGAAGCGGCAGAGGAAGCCGCGGAAGACGCAGAGGAAACGGCAGAGCCTGCGGAAGACGCAGAGCCTGCGGGAGAAACAGAATAGAATACTTGTAAAAAAATCCGGCAGGAGAGAGCGGCCCGGGGGCCGTCTTCCTGCCGGTGCTTTTTTATTTTAATTTCAGAGCGTTTTGCCCGTGAGGAGCGTGTAGGCCTGCGCGTATTTATCGATCGTCTTGTCTACGATGTCCTGCGGGAGCGTCCAGTCATTGCCGGGGTTGGCGCGGAGCCAGTCTCTGGCGAACTGCTTGTCGAAGGAAGGCTGGGACTTGCCGGCTTCATATCCTTCCCTGGGCCAGAAGCGGGAGCTGTCCGGCGTGAGCATCTCGTCACCGAGGACCACGTTCCCGTCCTCGTCCAGGCCGAACTCAAACTTGGTATCGGCAATGATGATGCCGCGGTCCCAGGCATAGTCGGCGCATTTTTTGTAGAGGGCCAGCGTGCAGTCGCGCAGACGCGCGGCGTATTCCTCCCCCTTGCCGGGGAATTCTTTTTCGAGGACCTCGATGCTGCGCTCGTAGGAGATGTTCTCATCGTGATCGCCGATCTCGGCCTTTGTGGAGGGCGTATAGATGGCCTCGGGAAGTTTCTCCGATTCCTTCAGCCCCTCGGGAAGGCGGATCCCGCAGACGGTGCCGTCCTTCTGATAGGAAGCCCAGCCGCTTCCGGTGATGTATCCGCGGACGATGCATTCGATGGGCAGCATGCGGAGCTTGCGGCAGAGCATGCTCCTGCCTTCAAATTCGGGCGTCCTGAAGTATTCAGGCATGTCCGCGGTGTCCGTTGAGATCATGTGGTTGGGAATGATATCCGAAGTCAGATCGAACCAGAACTTTGACATCTGCGTGAGCACGGTGCCCTTTCCGGTGACTGTATTGTTCAGGATAACGTCAAAGCAGCTGATGCGGTCCGTTGCGACCATGATCAGGCTGTCGCCGTTATCATAGATCTCGCGTACCTTTCCTTCCTTCACAGGCTTCATAATATTAGATCCTTTCTGTAAACCGGTTGATATCCGTCCTCCCGGACGGCCTCTTATACAATATAGCCGTTTTCCCTCCAAAATCAACCTTGAATTTTGAAAAGGCAGATTTTCTTTGCCGCCGGTACTGCCATTTATCCTGCCGCTGCGGTATACTCTAGAAGAGGGCCCAGGCCCTTCCCGGTGCCTGCGGCGGATGCCGGGGCTTCGAAAATCAGGATGAAAAGGAGATCGCATATGTTTCGAGACGTACTGCCGCTCTCGTATCTGAAAAAGGCGCCGTTCCACGGCAGCTATAAGGGGATGCGGTACTGTGTGCAGAAAGAAGAGGACAGCCTGGTGCTGTGCGTGTTCCCGGGGCCCTACGCCATGGACCATACACCGGATGAGGACAAGCAGTATTTCCGCTTCCCTTTTACCGATGAGGGTTATGAGCAGATGATCGGACAGGTGAACCGCTCCTACGAAGAAGGAGAGTGGGACGAGAGCCTGATGCAGGACGAGAAGGTATGACGGAAAGGAATGGCTGAAATGAATGTACTTGTGATCGGTGCCGTCGTTCTGGATATCGCGGCCTCCCCGGTGGGCGCGGCCGCATCCTGGCGGGAAAAACAGTGGATCAATGACGTGAAGATCGGGATCGGCGGCGACGCGGCAAACCAGTGCGTCCATCTTGCGTCGCTGGGGCACCATGCCCGGCTTGCCGCCTGCCTCGGCGATGATGAGAACGGCCGCACGCTGCTTGGCGCCCTTGAGGCGAGAGGCGTGGACACCGGCGCCGTCGTCCTGGATCCGGATAAAAAGACGGGGACGTCCGTCATCCTCATCAGCGAGGACGGGGAGCGGCATATCTTTTCCGTGCCGGGCGCGCACCGTCAGCTCTCCGAAAAACAGCTGCCGGAAAGCCTCCTGGACGGCTGCGACGCCGTATCGGTCGCCAGTCTTTTGAACCTCCCGGTCCTCGAGGAGAGCGGGATGCGCCGGTTTCTCGGGAAAGCGAGAGAGAGGGGAATGCCGGTATTCGGGGATCTGTGTGCCTGCAGCGAAGACATGGACAGGGAGCAGACTCTCGGCCTCCTTGACCTGTTCGACCACTTCCTTCCGAGCAGCTACGACGTGATGAACCTCACCGGCACCCGGACGGAAGAAGAAGCGGCCCGCGCCCTGCGAGGCAGAGGCGTCGGGACCGCGGTCATCAAGTGCGGGGAGCGGGGCGCCTATGTCCTTGCGGAGGACTTCGCCGGCCGCATACCGGCCCGCGCCGTCCGCGCGGTAGATACGACCGGCTGCGGCGACTGCATGTCCGCCGCCTATCTGAGCGCTGTCCTGGAAGGTGCCGCGGCCCGTGAGGCCGCAGCGTTTGGCTGCGCCGCCGGCACGGTCTGCGCCGGATACCCGGGCGCCTCCGACTTCGTGCTGCGGCGGGAGGAGATCCGAAACTATATCGAAGATGGATCCTGAGGACTGCTTATCAGGATCGTTTCACTAAAGTCGGGGAGGTCCGCTTAGATGCTGATGTCTGTCTCCGGCGCGGGAGGCGCAGCCGCGAGGCTGCTCTGCCTGGCTGCCGGTTATATGTTTGGAAATTTTCTTACCGCGGAGATCGTCGCCAGAAGGGCGACCGGGAAGTCCGCCGCCGAGATCGGGAGCGGCAATCCCGGCATGGCCAATATCATGGGAAATGTCGGGAAGAAGGCGGGGGCTGTCGTTCTCGCCGGAGACCTCGGAAAAACCTGGCTTGCCTGCCTGATCGGCTGTCTTCTCGCCGGACAGCCGGGGACCCTCTATGCCGGCTTCGGCGCCATACTCGGCCACAATTATCCCTTCTGGAAAAAGGGGAAGGGCGGGAAGGGCGTCGCGGTCACCTGCGCCTGGCTTGCGGTCTGCCTGGTCCCGTGGGGACTGTTTAGTGTGATCCTCGGCGGGATCGTAACACTGGCGACCGGCTACCTGCCGGTCGGCGCCGTCGTCATCCCCGCCGCGGCCCTGCCCTTCGGTTTTATCTTCGGCGGCGCGGAGGAGGGGATCCTCATCCTTCTCTCCCTGCTGATCATGATCTCGCGGCATTACAGAGGCCTTTCGCGGGTCGCGCAGGGCAAAGAGGAGAAGAGACTGCGATCCGGCAGATAAGGGACGCGAAGACCGGCTCAAAGCAGTAAAAAAGCGCCGTGTGCATGCACGGCGCTTCGTTTTACTATTTGGTTTATTCGTCCCAGCCCTCGTAGAGCCTTACGGTCACGCAGATATTGCGGATGACGTCCCCCGGGGAAAGGGGGATATCCGCGGGATCGCTGACAAGGGGGAGAGAGCCGTCTTCGGTCATCTCGTCCAGCTCCAGAAGGAGCCACTCCTCAGCCGCGTTGTGGGCTTCAAAGACCGCCTCCTCCAGATCATCCGCGCAGGCGGTGCATCCCTCCAGGTCCGGGAAGGTGGCGGTGTAGATCCCGTCTTCTCCTTTATGGATGACGGCAGGATAGATAAATTTCATGAGAACCTCCTATCAGCAGCGGTCGGCGATCTCCAGGACCAGGCGCTCGGTGTCTTCCCAGCCGATGCAGGCGTCGGTGATGGACTGGCCGAACACATGGGTGCCGGAGCCGATTTCCTGGCGTCCCTCGACAAGGTAGCTCTCGATCATGAGGCCCTTGATCATCTTCTTCAGATCCGGGTTGTAGTCCCTGCTGTGCAGCACCTCGTGGGAGATGCGGATCTGTTCCTTGTACTTTTTATTGGAGTTCGAGTGGTTCACATCGATGATCGCCGCGGGATTCTTAAGACCGCGGTTCGCGTACAGCGAATAGAGAAGCATCAGATCCTCGTAGTGATAGTTCGGCATGTTCCCGCCGTGCTTGTTGACCGCGCCGCGCAGGATGACGTGGGCCAGATCGTTCCCGGTCGTTGTCACGTCCCAGCCTCTGTAGATAAAGTTGTGCGCGCTCTGCGCAGCCTGTACGGAGTTGAACATGACGGACAGGTTGCCGCTGGTGGGGTTCTTCATGCCGGCCGGCACATCCATGCCGCTGACGGTCATGCGGTGCTGCTGGTCCTCCACGGAACGGGCGCCCACGGCGACGTAGGAGAGAAGATCATCCAGATAACGGAAGTTTTCCGGATAGAGCATCTCATCGGCAGAGGTCATGCCGGTCTCTTCGATGGCCTGCTGGTGCAGGCTGCGGATGGCCTTGATGCCGGCGAGAAGGTCGGGCTTCTTCTCCGGGTCGGGCTGGTGCAGCATTCCCTTATATCCCTCCCCGGTGGTCCGGGGCTTGTTGGTGTAGATGCGGGGAATGAGGATGACGCGGTCCTCCACCTTTTCCTGCAGACGGGCAAGACGGCGGATGTATTCCAGCACGGGCTCCGGGCTGTCCGCCGAGCAGGGCCCGATGATCAGGATAAATTTATCTGATTCCCCGGTAAAGACGCTTCGGATGAGCGCGTCGCGCTCTTTCTTGATCCGGCTGACCCGGTCGGAAAGAGGCATTTCCTGCTTGATCTCGGCAGGGATGGGGAGCTTTTTGGCAAAATACATAGACATGGCGGTGTTCTCCTTTCACAGCCAACTATTATAATATAGCATTACGTAAAAGAAAAGAAAAATGTTGTATTCGCGGTCAGAATCATGTAGACTGGGAAGAGCGGACGCCTGCAGGCGGCCGCGGAATGGAGAGAGTGCAGGTAAACATATGCTTGTAAAGATCTACACAGACGGTGCCGCGAAGGGAAATCCGGAAGGACCCGGCGGGTACGGCACCATCCTGGAGTACAGAGCCCCTTCGGGACAGCTCTATACGAGAGAGTTCAGCGGAGGTTTCGTCAAGACGACGAACAACCGGATGGAGCTGCTGGCGGCCATCGTCGGGCTGGAGGCCCTCACGAAGCCGTGCACGGTCGAGCTCTACTCCGATTCAAAGTATCTGGTCAGCGCGTTCAATGAGCACTGGATCGACAAGTGGATCATGAACGGCTGGAAGAGCGCGTCCAAGGCACCGGTCGCCAATGTTCCGCTGTGGAAGAGACTGCTTAAGGCAAAGGAGCCGCACGACGTGTCCTTCATCTGGGTGAAGGGGCACGCGGGCCATCCCCAGAATGAGAGATGCGACAGCCTGGCGACGGCTGCTGCCGAAGATACGGAGCATCTCATGGAGGATCGGCTCGACGAATATGACGGCTGAAGAAAGAAGAAAAGAAGGCACAGGAGGTATACACGATGGGAGTTTATGAAGAGCTGCAGGCGAGAGGCCTGATCGCCCAGGTGACGGATGAAAAAGAGATCAGAGAGATGGTGAATGCCGGAAAGGCGACGTTTTATATCGGCTTCGATCCCACCGCGGACAGTCTTCATGTCGGACATTTCATGGCGCTCTGCCTGATGAAGCGCCTGCAGATGGCGGGCAATAAGCCGATCGCCCTGATCGGCGGAGGCACGGGCATGATCGGCGATCCCTCCGGAAGGACGGACGCAAGGCCCATGATGACGAAGGAGATCATCGACCACAACTGCGACTGCTTCCGGAAGCAGATGGAGCGCTTCGTCGATTTCTCCGACGGAAAGGCGCTGATGGTCAACAACGCCGACTGGCTGATGAGCCTCAATTATATCGATATGCTGCGCGAGGTGGGACCGCATTTTACGGTCAACCGCATGCTCACGGCGGAATGCTATAAGCAGAGATGGGAGAAGGGCCTTACCTTCTTCGAGTTCAACTACATGATCATGCAGGCCTATGACTTCTACATGCTGTACAAGGACTACGGCTGCAACATGCAGTTCGGCGGCGACGACCAGTGGAGCAACATGCTGGCCGGCACGGAGCTCATCCGCCGCAAGCTCGGCAAGGACGCCCACGCGATGACCATCACCCTGCTCCTCAATTCCGAGGGCAAGAAGATGGGCAAGACCGCGAAGGGAGCCGTCTGGCTCGATCCGAACAAGACCTCGCCCTTTGATTTCTATCAGTACTGGAGGAACGTCGGGGACGCCGACGTCATCAAATGCCTCCGCATGCTCACCTTCCTTCCGATGGAGCAGATCGACGAGATGTCAAAGTGGGAGGGCAGTCAGCTGAACCAGGCGAAGGAGATCCTGGCCTATGAGCTGACGAACCTTGTGCACGGCGAGGAAGAGGCAAAGAAGGCGCAGGAAGGCGCGCGCGCCGTCTTCGGAGCCGGCGACGCGGCCCAGATGCCGGAGGAGGAGCTTTCTGAGGAAGATCTTACGGATGACGGGATCGACCTGATCAGCGCCCTCGTAAAGGCCGGCCTTGCCACGAACCGCAGCGACGCCCGCAGGGCGATCGAGCAGGGCGGCGTGCTGGCAGGCGGCGAAAAGGTGACCGACGTAAAGGCCGTCATTACCCGTGATCAGCTCTCCGGTGAAGGCATCGTCCTTCGCAGGGGCAAGAAAAAATATAAAAAGATCGTCTGCCGCTGACAGACCTTGTATTGAACGGAGGAAGAATACGTGAAAAAATACGGAGTCAATGAACTTAGGCAGATGTACCTTGACTTTTTTGAGAGCAAGGGGCACCTGATCATGAAGAGCTTTTCGCTCGTACCGCACAATGACAACAGCCTTCTTCTGATCAACGCCGGCATGGCGCCGCTCAAGCCCTATTTCACGGGCGCGGAGATCCCGCCCCGCAAGAGGGTCGCGACCTGCCAGAAGTGCATCCGCACCGGCGATATCGAGAATGTCGGCAAGACGGCGAGGCACGGCACCTTCTTTGAGATGCTGGGCAATTTCTCCTTCGGCGACTACTTTAAGACCGAAGCGATCCACTGGTCCTGGGAATTTCTGACCGACGTCGTGGGTCTCGACCCGGACCGTCTCTATCCGTCCGTCTACCTCGATGACGATGAAGCCTTTGACATCTGGGAGAAGGAGATCGGCATCCCGAAGGAAAAGATCTTCCGCTTCGGCAAGGAGGACAATTTCTGGGAGCACGGCGCAGGCCCCTGCGGTCCCTGTTCCGAGATCTATTATGACCGCGGCGAAAAGTACGGCTGCGGCAAGCCCACCTGCACGGTCGGCTGCGACTGCGACCGGTACATGGAGGTGTGGAACGACGTTTTCACCCAGTTCGAGAATGACGGCAAGGGCAATTACACGACCCTGAAGCAGAAGAACATCGACACCGGCATGGGCCTTGAACGCCTCGCCGTTGTCGTGCAGGAGGTCGACTCCATCTTTGACGTGGACACGATCCGCGCGCTGCGCGACCGCGTCTGCGAGGTGGCGGGAAAGACCTACAAAGAGAATGAGAAGGATGATATCTCCATCCGTCTGATCGTAGACCACATCCGCTCGGCCACCTTCATGATCTCCGACGGCATCACGCCCACCAACGAGGGCCGCGGCTATGTGCTGCGCCGCCTGATCCGCAGGGCCGCCCGCCACGGCAGGCTCCTCGGGATCGAGGGATCGTTCCTGGCGGACCTTAGCCGGACGGTCATCGAGGGATCGAAGGACGGCTATCCGGAGCTGGATGAGAAGAAGGACATGATCTTCCGCGTGCTCCAGAACGAGGAGACCGCCTTCGGCCGCACGATCGACCAGGGCCTGAGCATCCTCGCCTCCATGGAAAAGGAGATGGAGGAGAACGGGCAGAAGGTCCTTCCGGGCGACAAGGCTTTCACACTCTACGACACCTACGGATTCCCGCTCGACCTTACGCGCGAGATCCTCGAAGAGAAGGGTGTCTCCGTGGACGAGGAAGGCTTTGAGGCCGCCATGAAGGTCCAGAGGGAGACGGCCCGCAAAGCAAGAAAGACAACGAACTACAGCGGCGCGGACGCGACGGTCTATGACCTGCTCCCGGTCGCGATGACGACGGCGTTTGACGGATATACCACGCTCGGGGAGACCGCTTTGGTCACCGCGATGACCTCCGAGGAGGATCTCACGGAAGCCCTTGCCGACGGAGACCGCGGAACGATCGTCACGGACCGCTCGCCGTTCTACGCGACGATGGGCGGCCAGGAAGGCGACAGCGGCGTGATCGAAGGCCCCGAGGGGACCTTTAAGGTGGAGACGACGATCAAGCTGAGCGGCGGCAAGGAAGGCCATGTCGGCATCGTCACCTCCGGCATGATCAAGACCGGCGACCGGGTGACGCTGAAGGTCGATGAGACGGCAAGGCACGCCACCGAGCGGAACCACAGCGCGACGCATCTGCTGCAGAAGGCCCTGAAGGTCGTCCTGGGCAGCCATGTCGAGCAGAAGGGCTCCCTGGTCACGGCGGACCGCCTGCGTTTTGACTTTGTGCATTTCCAGGCGATGACGCCAGAGGAGATCCGCCGGGTCGAGGAGATCGTCAACGAGGAGATCGCGGCGGCGCTCGACGTATCGACCGATATCATGAGCCTGAATGAAGCGAGAGCGACCGGCGCCATGGCGCTGTTCGGTGAGAAGTACGGCGAGGAGGTCCGCGTGGTCTCCATGGGCGACTTCTCGAAGGAGCTCTGCGGCGGCACCCATGTCGGCAACACGGCAGATATCCGCCTGTTCAAGATCCTTGGCGAGTCCGGCATCTCCGCCGGTGTCCGCAGGATCGAGGCCCTGACCGGCGACGGCGTCCTCCGCTATTATCAGGAGATGGAAAACACGCTCCACGAGACGGCGGCCCTGCTTCGGACCGTTCCTTCGGAACTGCCCGCAAAGGTCTCCGCTCTGCAGGCGGAGCTCAAGGAATCCCGCAGCGAGTGCGAGTCCTTAAAGAGCAAACTGGCCAAGGACGCCCTCGGCGACGTCATGGATGAGGTCCGCGAGGTCGGCGGCGTGAAGATGATCGCCGCGAAGGTGGAGAATGTCGATATGAACGGCCTTCGCGAGCTGGGAGACCAGCTGCGTGAGAAGATCGGGGAGGGCGTCATTGTCCTCGCTTCCGTCACGGACGGCAAGGTGAGCCTGATGTCCGCGGCCACCGACGGGGCCATGAAGGCCGGCGCGCACGCCGGGAATCTGATCAGGGGCATTGCGGGCCTGGTCGGAGGAGGCGGCGGCGGACGCCCGAATATGGCGCAGGCCGGCGGCAAAGATCCTTCCGGTGTGGACGCGGCGCTTGAGAAGGCGGCCGAGGTCCTGGAAGGCCAGCTGAAATAAGTTTTCACATTCTTTTTCTTGACGTCTGGGAACTTTGTGGTATAATGCTGTTAGTGCAATTTGAACCCAGACAGTTGTATGGTGCACAATTTACAGCTGGAGGGAGGTTGGGTGTGCGACTATGTCGAATGTAATCGTAAAAGAGAACGAGACTTTGGACAGCGCTTTACGCCGTTTCAAAAGAAACTGCGCAAAGGCTGGTATTCAGCAGGAAATTCGTAAGAGAGAACATTACGAAAAGCCGAGCGTAAGACGCAAGAAGAAGTCCGAAGCAGCGCGCAAGCGCAAATTTAACTGATCAGTCAGTAGGAATCCCTGGTCGCAAGACCAGGGGTTTTGTTTGTAAAGATGAGAAAAGCAGTCAAAAAAGTCTTCAGTCGATCGTTTTTTATCTTTCTGAGTGTGGTCTTTCAGGTCGCCTGGATGTTCCTGCTCTTTTATGTTCTGGGAACGCATTACAGGCTGTTTTCGGCCCTGATCCAGGTCGTCTGCGTGGCAGCCGTCCTGTGGATCGTGAACAAGAGGATCAATCCGGCCTACAAGCTGGCATGGACCCTGCTGATCCTGGCGCTGCCCATCCTCGGGGCCGCGGTCTACGCCCTTTACGGCAGACCATACGCCAAGACGCGCTTCGGCATGCGCTTTGCCGCGGCGGCAGAGGAGAGCAGGGGGCTTCTGCACGAAAATGAAGAGGACAGGAAAGCCCTGGAGGCGGAAGACCAGCAGATGAACAAGCAGTCGGTGTACCTTCGGGACTACGCCGGCTATCCGGTATACCGGGGCACGACCACCCGGTATTTTCCGAACGGAGAGGGGCTCTACAAGAGCATGATGGAAGAGCTTGAGAAGGCCTCCCATTTCATTTTCCTGGAGTACTTTATCATCGATAACGGGGAAATGTGGCAGAGCATCCTGGATATCCTCGAGCGGAAGGCCCGGGAAGGGCTTGACGTGCGGGTCATCTACGATGATGTGGGCTGTGTGAACACACTGCCGGCAGGCTTCTATAAAGAGCTTCGGAAGAGAGGGATCCGCTGCGAGGTGTTCAATCCCTTCCACAGGCTCGTTTCTGTCATCCTCAACAACCGCGACCACAGGAAGATCATGGTCATCGACGGGCATACCGGTTATACCGGCGGGATCAACCTGGCGGACGAGTATATCAACAGGAAAGTCCGCTTCGGTTACTGGAAGGATACCGGTGTCATGCTGAAGGGAGAGGCGGTATGGAATTTTACCGTCATGTTCCTGCGGATGTGGGCCTTCCTGACGAAGGATCCCTCAGAGCTTAAAGATCCCGGACCGCTGCTTCCCTCCTCATACGCGGAGGGCGCCTTTGAGAGCGACGGGTTTGTGCAGCCCTACAGCGACCAGCCTCTCGACCAGGAGACCGTCGGAGAGAACGTCTACCTGAACATGATCAACCAGGCGAAGCGGTACGTCTATATCTTTACGCCCTATGTGATCATCGACCACGAGATGATGACGGCCCTGTGCCTCGCCTCGAAAAACGGCGTGGACGTCAGGATCATCACGCCCGGCATTCCGGACAAGAAGCTGATCTTTCTTCTCACCCGGTCGTATTTCCCGGAGCTGATCGACAACGGTGTGCGCATTTATGAGTTCGAGCCGGGATTTATTCACGCCAAGTGCTTTGTCTGCGATGATGAGGTCGCCACCGTCGGGACGGTGAACCTCGACTTCCGCAGCCTTTATCTTCATTTTGAGTGCGGCGTGTGGATGTACCGCGCGGAGGCCGTTGCCCAGGTGAGGCAGGATGTCGACAGGACCCTGAAAAAGTGCAGGGAGATCACGCAGCAGGAGGTGCACAGCCTCAGCTGGCCCAAGCGGCTGCTGCAGAGCTTCCTTCGTCTGTTTGCGCCTATGCTCTAATCGGGAGATCGATGCATGGATAATCTCAAAATCTCACATTACAGAATAAGGGGGAAGGATTCCGCGGGGAGACCGAGGGAGCCTTTCTCCCTTGCTGTTCTCGCGGACCTGCATAACTGCGAGATCGGCCCGTCGAACCGGGAGCTCCTTGCGGCGATCGGGAAGCACAGCCCGCAGGCGGTGCTGCTCGCGGGCGATATGCTCACCGCGAAATTCGGCCGGGTGCACATGGAGAGGAGCCTGGCGCTGATGGGCGAGCTGACCAGCCGGTATCCCGTCTTTTCCGTCAACGGAAACCACGAGGAACGGCTGACGGACGAGGACCGGTACGGCAGCGCCTGGGAAAAGTACCGGAGCCGCGCGGAGAGCATCGGCGTACAGATCCTGCGCAGCCGGGGCGTGGAGCTTCGGGCGAAGGGCATGCGCCTTTCCCTGTACGGCTACGAGATGACGCCGGAGGAATATAAACATCCTTCGGAACTGACCCCGGAGGATCTCGAGCGGGCGCTCGGGCCCGCCCCGGAGGACAGCTTTTCGATCCTCCTCATCCATCATCCCGACAGCTTTGCGGCCTGCGTGGGCTGGGGCGCCGACCTTACGCTCTGCGGCCACAAGCACGGCGGCATGATCCGGCTGCCCGGCGCGGGAGGCCTTCTCGGCCCCGGCCTGCAGCTGTTCCCACGCTATACAAGGGGAATGTACCTGGAAAACGAACGGAGAATGATCGTGAGCGCGGGCCTCGGCTCCCACACCATCCCGCTTCGGATAAACAATCCGCCGGAGCTGGTCATCGTCGACATTCTCTGAGAACTTATATAATGAAGATATCATTACCGGGGGAAGCATGAGCATTTCCGTAAAACTGCAGAAGTTCGAGGGACCGCTGGACCTCCTTCTGCACCTGATCGAAAAAAACAAGATCAATATCTATGATATTCCGGTGGCGGAGATCACAGACCAGTACATGGAGGCCCTCGGGGAGATTCAGACACAGGACTACGACCTGGATGTCATGAGCGAGTTCCTTGTGATGGCGGCGACGCTGCTGGACATCAAGTCGCGCATGCTGCTCCCCGTAGAAAAGGATGAGGACGGAGAGCCGCTCGACCCGCGCGCCGAGCTTGTCGAGCAGCTGCTGGAGTACAAGCTCTACAAGTATATGGCCGGAAGGCTCCGCGAGGACGAGAAGGCGGCGGCCGGGGCCTATTTCCGCGATCCGCGGATCCCGAAGGAGGTAAAGTCCTACCAGCCGCAGGCCGATCCGCATGAGGTCCTCGGGGATCTGACCCTGCCCGGCCTCTTCGAGACCTTTCAGCGCCTGTTAAAGACCAGGGATGAGAGAGTGGACACGGTCCGCAGCGGCTTCGGCAGGATCGAGCAGGAGCCGGTCGACCTTCGGGAGACGATGCGCCGCGTGGAGGAGTACATCCTGGATCATCCGGCCTGCACCTTTGAGGCGCTTCTGCCGGAGGATGCGGGGAGGATGGATATCGTCATGACGTTCTTCACCCTCCTGGAACTGATCAAGATGGGAAGGGCGAACGTTTCGCAGGACGAGACCGGCGGGGAGATCTCCATCTCCCTGAGAGACCGGTCGGAGTGGCAGGATGACGGCAGCGCCGCCGACCTGCTTGAAGAAGAGGAAGAGAGCATCTGAGGGGGTGTTAGACTGTGGAAGAGATGAAAGAAAACAGCAGCCTTAAAGAGGCACCGGCCATCCCGGAGGATGCCGAAGAGCGGGAGCCGATGAGCCCGGCACAGGCAAAGTCGGCGATCGAGGCGGTCCTTTTCGCGATGGGAGACGCCGTGGAGCTCTCCGATATCGCTGCGGCGACCGGCCTTGAGAAGAGGGAGGCCGCGGCCCTGATCTATGAGCTGTCGGATGAGTACGACGCCCGCGGGAGCGGACTGCAGATCATCGAGCTCGACGGGAGCTTCCAGATGTGCACGCGGAAAGAGAATTATGAGACGCTCATCCGGCTGGTGCAGCATCCGAGGAAGAACAACCTGACGGACGTCATGATCGAGACGCTGTCGATCATCGCCTACAAGCAGCCGGTGACGCGGTCGGGGATCGAGAAGATCCGCGGCGTCAACAGCGATCACGCCGTGAACAGGCTGATCGAGTACGGGCTCGTGCAGGAGGTGGGAAGACTGGACGCTCCGGGCAGACCGGTCCTTCTCGGGACCACAGAGGAATTCCTGCGTCATTTCGGGCTTACGTCCCTGCGGGACCTTCCCCCGGTCGATCCCGAAAAAAAGGAGAGTTTCCGAGAGGACGCGCAGCAGGAAGTGAGCACTTCGCTGCCCGTTTGAAAAGTGCTTGCCTTTTAATATTATTTTGTTTATTATGGTAAAGGCAGAAATTTGGGTTTTCTAATTTTCATAAATGGAGGGCTGAGATAATGAGTAATGCAGCACAAAACTTAGCAGGCAGCAGGATCACACAGCTGCTTGACGAGAACAGTTTTGTTGAGATCGGCGCGAAAGTCACTGCCAGATCCACCGATTTCAACATGCCCAACGCAGAGGCCCCGTCTGACGGCGTTATCACCGGCTACGGACTCATAGACGGAAACCTCGTCTATGTTTTCGCGCAGGATCCCGCTGTCCTCGGCGGAACAGTCGGCGAGATGCATGCAAAGAAGATCGCCGCTGTCTATGACCTCGCTCTGAAGATGGGCGCACCGGTCATCGGCCTGCTCGACAGCGCCGGCCTCCGTCTCCAGGAGTCCACGGACGCGCTGGATGCTTTCGGCCAGATCTACCTGAAGCAGTCCCTTGCCTCCGGCGTCATCCCGCAGATCGCGGCGGTGTTCGGTTCCTGCGGCGGCGGACTTTCCGTTCTTGCCGGACTTGCCGACTTCACCTTCATGGAGAAGGATAAGGCAAAACTGTTTGTCAACACGCCGAATGCCATTGAAGGAAACAGGGCAGAGGTATGTGACACAGCTGCCGCTTCTTTCAGAGCAGAGAACGGAACCGTGGATTTCACCGGCACCGAAGAAGAGATCTTCGCCGGGATCCGCAGCCTTGTGGATCTGCTTCCTTCCAACAATGAGGACGACGTTCCCTATGAAGACTGCGAGGACGATCTGAACCGCGCATGTGAGGGGATCGAAGGCTTTACGGCGGATCCCGCCGGCTCCCTTGCCCTCATCTCCGACAACGGAGTGTTCGTCGAGACCAAGGCTGAGTATGCGAAGGATACGGTCACGGGCTTTATCAAACTGAACGGGCTTACCGTAGGCGCAGTTGCCAACCGCAGCGCCGTGTACGGCGAAGACGGCTCCGTCAAAGAGGATTTCAACGGCCTGATGAGCGCGCACGGCGCCGAGAAGGCTGCTTCCTTTGTGAATTTCTGTGATGCCTTCGGCATCCCTGTGCTGACACTTACGAACGTCCGCGGCTTCAAGGCTTCCAAGTGCACGGAGAAGCGCGGCGCGAAGGCCGCGGCTGCCCTCACTGCAGCTTTTGCCGGCGCAACGGTCCCGAAGGTCAATGTGATCACCGGCGAAGCGTTCGGAAGCGCTTATGTGCTCATGAACAGCAAGGCGCTCGGCGCGGATCTGACCTTTGCCTGGGACGGCGCCAGGATCGGCATGATGGATGCCGGCCTCGCCGCACAGATCATGTATCCGGAAGCGGGCGGCGATGAACTCGCGGAGCAGACGAAGAAGTACGACGAGCTTCAGGAGAGCGTGCTTGCCGCTGCGAAGAGAGGATATGTTGATACGGTCATCAACGCTGCCGATACCAGGAAATATGTGATCGGCGCGTTTGAAATGCTTTATTCCAAGAGAGAGACCCGTCCGTCCAAGAAACATGGCACAGTTTAAGTGAGGTGCAGGAATATGAAGAACAGACTGAAATCTATCATACTGGCCTGCGTACTTGCGGCCGGCATGCTCAGCTGCGTTTCCTTTGCCGCCGGGGTGCAGACGGATGAAGCAGAAACTGCCGCGGAGGCAGTGGAAAGCGTTTCCGCCGCGGATGAGAAGGCGACGGAAGAGGCGACGGAGGCTGCAGCGGCAGTCGTCGCGGATGATACCGCGGCTGCGGCCCAGGACGGCGGCGCCAACGCGCAGTTGTATGAGCCCCTGAAGAACACGGTTGTCGGCGTTCTCGGGACGCTCTCCGCGATGTCGGAAGAAGAAGTGCAGGACGTTATCGACAAAAGCACGATCGAATCCGAAGTGCGTATGGCTGCAAACTGGCAGAGTGTTGCCGAAGAACTCGGAAACTTTACCGGTATCGGCGAGCAGACCGTAGAGGAAGACGGAAACAGCATTACGGTCCTGACCGAAGCTTTCTACGACGGCACGCCGGAGGGGACCGACGTTGAGGTCTCCTACGTCTACAATGTAAATACGAAAGCGGCTACCATGTCCTGGGGCATCGACTATCCGAAGAGCAAACTCTTTAAGGAAGCAGGACTGAATACCCTTCTGGGTCTCGGCATCGTGTTCGTGACCCTGATCTTCCTGTCCTTCCTGATCAGCCAGCTGCACTGGATCCCGGATCTGATCGCCAATAAGGACAAGAAGAAAGAATCCGGCGCAGCTACGGAAACTGCCCCGGCTCCCGCCCCGGCACCTGCCGAAGAGGAGACCGGAGACCTGACAGATGATCTTGAACTTGTCGCGGTCATCGCCGCGGCGGTCGCGGCCTGTGAAGAGGCCCCGACAGACGGTTTTGTCGTGCGGTCCATCCGCAGGATCAACAGAAGCAAGCAGCCTAACGCCTAAATACAGGAGGAGAAAATAAGATGAAAAACTATACGATCACAGTTAACGGTACTGCCTATGAAGTAACTGTCGAAGAAGGCGCCGGCTCTGCAGCCGCTCCCGCCGCAGCTCCCAAGGCCGCTCCCGCAGCCCCGAAGGCAGCACCCGCTGCTCCGAAGGCAGCACCCGCCAAGAGCGCAGGTGCCGGCTCCGTCAAGGTCACGGCTTCCGTGCCCGGCAAGGTATTCAAGATCGAAGCCAAGGTCGGCCAGGCCGTCAAGGCAGGCGACAACATCCTTGTCCTTGAAGCCATGAAGATGGAGATCCCGGTCGTTGCTCCGCAGGACGGCACGGTCGCCAGCATTGATGTCTCCGCAGGTGACGCGGTCGAAAACGGTGATGTCCTTGCAACACTGAACTGATCCGGTCCGATCTGCAGCAAATTAAAAACTGGGAGGTAGAAAATGTCTTACGTTACCAATACGTTGTCAAATCTTCTCCATCAGACCGCCTTCCTGAACCTGACGTGGGGCAACTATGTCATGATCCTGGTGGCGCTGGTCTTCCTGTATTTGGCAATCAAACACGGATTTGAACCGCTTCTGCTGGTACCGATCGCTTTCGGCATGCTGCTGGTGAATATCTATCCGGATATCATCGCAGACCCGTATGTGGACGCGATGGGCATCGAGCATGCAGGCGGACTTCTCCATTACTTTTATCTGATGGATGAATGGTCCATCCTTCCGTCGCTGATCTTCATGGGCGTCGGAGCGATGACCGACTTCGGCCCGCTGATCGCGAACCCGATCAGCTTCCTGCTCGGCGCTGCCGCGCAGCTGGGCATCTATGTTGCTTATTTCCTGGCCATCCTTCTCGGCTTTACCGGGAAGCAGGCCGCAGCGATCTCCATCATCGGAGGCGCTGACGGACCGACCTCCATTTTCCTTGCAGGAAAACTGGGCCAGACCACGCTGATGGGTCCCATCGCCGTGGCTGCCTACTCCTACATGTCCCTGGTCCCGATCATCCAGCCGCCCATCATGAAGGTGCTGACGACCGAAGAGCAGAGAAAGATCAAGATGGAGCAGCTGCGTCCGGTCACCAAGCTTGAGAAGATCCTTTTCCCGATCATCATCACGATCGTTGTCTGCCTGCTTCTGCCGACAACGGCTCCGCTGGTCGGTATGCTGATGCTGGGCAACCTGTTCCGTGAGTGCGGTGTTGTCAAGCAGCTCGCTGAGACGGCTTCCAATGCGATGATGTATATCGTTGTTATCCTTCTCGGAACCTCCGTCGGCGCCTCCACCAGCGCTGAGGCGTTCCTGAATGTTGCAACGCTCAAGATCGTTGCCCTCGGCCTTGCCGCTTTTGCTTTCGGTACTGCCGGCGGCGTCCTGCTCGGACTGCTGATGTGCAAGCTTTCGGGAGGAAAGATCAACCCGCTGATCGGTTCGGCCGGCGTTTCCGCCGTGCCTATGGCCGCGCGTGTGTCCCAGAAGGTCGGCGCGGAGGCAGATCCCACGAACTTCCTGCTCATGCATGCCATGGGCCCGAACGTCGCGGGCGTTATCGGAACCGCTGTCGCTGCCGGAACCTTCATGGCTATTTTCGGCGTATAAGACAGAGATCAGAACGTATATTCTCTGCCCCGCGGCCCGGGTGCCTCGGCGGCAGGATCATACAGAAAGGATAAGAGAATGGCTGATACGAAAAAAGCGGTAAAGGAAAAGGCTTCCGAACCCGCAAAGAAACCGATCAAAATTACTGAGACGATCCTGCGTGACGCTCATCAGTCCCTGATCGCCACCCGTATGACGACAGAGCAGATGCTCCCGATCATCGATAAGCTCGACAAGGTCGGATACAATTCCGTAGAGTGCTGGGGCGGCGCGACCTTTGACGCCAGCCTGCGCTTCCTGAAGGAAGATCCGTGGGTCCGTCTCCGCAAGCTCCGCGACGGATTCAAGAACACGAAGCTGCAGATGCTTTTCCGCGGACAGAATATCCTCGGCTACGCGCCGTACTCTGACGACGTTGTTGAATACTTCGTACAGAAATCCATCGCGAACGGCATCGACATCATCCGTATCTTCGACTGCCTGAACGATCTGCGCAACCTGAAGACGGCTGTCGACGCCACGAAGAAAGAGGGCGGACATGCCCAGATCGCGCTTTCCTACACGCTGGGCGATGCCTATACGCTCGACTACTGGATGGATATCGCAAAGAGGATCGAGGACATGGGAGCCGATTCGATCTGCATCAAGGATATGGCAGGTCTTCTTCTTCCGTACACCACCTATGAGCTGGTGAGCTCGCTCAAGAGCGCAACCAAGCTTCCGATCCAGCTGCACACGCATTACACCTCCGGTGAGGCTTCCATGACTTACCTGAAGGCAGTGGAAGCGGGCGTCGACGTGATCGATACCGCTATGTCACCGTTCGCGCTGGGCACCTCCCAGCCGGCTACCGAGGTCCTTGTCGCCGCGTTCAAGGGTACGCCCTATGACACGGGATATGATATGGATCTGCTCGCAGAGATCGCCGATTACTTCCGTCCGATGCGCGACGAAGCGATCGAGACCGGACTGCTCAACCCGAAGAACCTGGGCGTCAACATCAAGACGCTGCAGTATCAGGTACCGGGCGGCATGCTCTCCAACCTGACCTCTCAGCTGAAGGATATGCACGCAGAGGACAAGTTCTACGAGGTGCTCGAGGAAGTGCCGCGTGTCCGCAAGGACTTCGGCGAACCGCCTCTTGTTACTCCGTCGTCCCAGATCGTAGGCACGCAGGCTGTTATGAACGTGATCGCCGGCGAGCGCTACAAGATGGTCCCGAAGGAATCCAAGGACCTGCTGAGCGGCAAGTACGGCGCTACCGTCAAACCGTTCAACCCGGAAGTGCAGAAGAAGTGCATCGGCGACACGCCGGTCATCACGCACCGTCCCGCGGACGATATCCCGCCGCAGCTGCCTGAGCTGGAGAAGAAAGTGGCCAAGTACAAACAGCAGGATGAAGACGTTCTCACCTACGCCCTGTTCCCGCAGGTCGCCGAGGAATACTTCCAGTACAGACAGGCACAGCAGACCGGTGTTGATACCACTGCAGCCGACAAGGAAAACAAGGCATATCCGGTGTAATTTAAGAAAGACCAGAATGAAGGGCCTCCGCTTCGGCGGGGGCCTTTTTGCACAAAAAAGCGGTCCGATGTTTGACAGAGTTCGTCAAATGTACTAGTATGAAACAAACACATTCCGGCGGAGAACGCCTATTTGAAGGAGGGAAAAGAATATGTCCGAACTCAAAAAATATACATTTGACGGATCTTCTAAGCTCAAACTCGCAAGCCTGCCGACGAACAGCAAAAAAGACGGCGTGGATAAGGAAAAGATCCTGGAGAAGACGATGAAGAACCAGGAAAAGATCGCGGAGCTCCAGGAGCGCCTTTATGCCGATGGCACAGAGGGACTGATCATCCTTCTGCAGGCGATGGACGCCGCCGGAAAGGACAGCACCATCAAGCATGTCCTTTCGGGCGTTAATCCGCAGGGCATCGACGTTTTCAGCTTTAAGACGCCCAGTGCCGATGAGTCCGCCCACGATTTCCTGTGGCGTGTCCACAGGTCAGTGCCCGCAAGAGGCAAGATCTCCCTGTTCAACCGTTCGTACTATGAGGATGTCCTTGTCGTCCGCGTTCATAAGCTGAACCGCGGCTACCATATGTCCGACAGAGTGATCGGCCAGAAGGATAAGGACTTCTTCGAGAAGCGGTTTAAACATATCTGCGGGTTTGAGGATTACCTTTACGAGAACAGCTACCGGTTCGTCAAGATCTTCCTGAACGTCTCCGAAGAAAAGCAGAAAGAGAGATTCCTCGAGAGGATCGACAAGCCGGACAAGAACTGGAAGTTCTCCTCGAATGACCTTAAGGAGCGTGAACTGTGGCCGAAGTATCAGAAGGCTTATGAGGATGCCATCAACCATACGGCGACGCCCGAGAACCCCTGGTACGTCCTGCCCGCGGATCAGAAATGGTACACCCGCTACCTGGTCTCTGAGGCCATCCTGAAGGCGCTTGAGGAGATCGATCCTCAGTATCCGGAGATCTCCGATGAGGAGAGAGAGAGACTGAAGGAGAGCAGGATCATCCTTGCGGGAAGCGCGGAACCGGAAGAGAAGGAAGAGAAAGAAAAGAAGGAAAAGAAGGAAGAGAAGTAAGGAATCTGTTGACAAAGTTCATATTCTGCATTAAAATGAAACAAAAGTGTAACAATTATGTAACAATTTGCTTTTGTTTCAGGAGTGGATAGTATGAAACGTAAATTAGTTCCGGCAGCGCTTCTTGCGATCTTTCTGGTGTTTGTTCTTGCTGCTTCCGCACAGGCGGGCTGGAAGACCGACGCGAGCGGAAAATATTATGTGACTTCCTCGGGGCAGACGCTGAAATCGAGATGGATCGTTTCGGGAGGGAAGAAGTATTTCGCCTCCAAGACGGGAAAGATCTACACGAACTGCCGGGTGAAGATCAACGGCAGCTTCTACGGCTTCGGTTCTGACGGCGCAATGCTGGCCGGGAAGAACAAGATCGGTTCGAACACCTATTATTTCTCAAAGAAGACCGGGAAGATGATCTCCAAGGCATTCGTGACGATCGGCGGTAAAAAGTATTATTTCGGAAAGACCGGCGCGATGCGCAAAAATATCTGGGTGAGCCGCCGCTATGTGAACAGCGAGGGATACATGGCGACCAGCAGGTGGGTCGGATCCCGCTATGTCGGCAGCGACGGCTATTCCTGCACCGGCCTTAAAGAGATCGACGGCGCCTGGTATTACTTTGATCCTTCGACACGCAAGAAGGTGGTCAGCACCACGAAGACGATCGACGGGACCCAATACAAATTTGACGCCTCCGGAAAGGGAACCGTCACCGGGACCGGCTCCGGCAGCTCGTCGACGTCGAAAGCGCCCGCCACGTCCGCATCCGTACAGTCCACCTACTATTCGGACCCGTACGTAAACGACGAGACGCTGCTTGCCGCCATCATCTACTGTGAGGCGGGGAACCAGCCTTATTACGGGCAGCTGGCCGTCGGCATCGTCATCACGAACCGCATGCGCAGCGCAAGCTTCCCGTCCAAGCTCCGAGAGGTCGTCTATCAGACGTCCCAGTTTTCGCCCACCTTTGACGGCGCGCTGACATCCGCGCTGAAGAACCAGAGCAAGATCACCGACAGCGCGAAGAAAGCGGCGGCGGAGGTGCTTGGCAAATACAGGAGCGGGAACTACACGGTCAAGCTGGATAACAACAAGGACTTCAGCCTCAAGGGCTATGTGTTCTTTATGACGCAGGCCGCCTACCAGAGGCTCGGCATGAAATCGGAATACCAGAAGATCGGCGACCATGTCTTCTTTAAGACCTGGCAGAGATAAAGAATGAGTCCAAAGGACCGGCCCCGGCGCCAAGGCACGCCGGACCGGTCCTTTTTTGCGGAAATCCTTCTTGACGGGGGTTTTTGCTTATGTTATAGTAAGCTCGTATGCCGCTCAGAGAGGCTAAAGCGCCGTTTCGGCCGCCAAATCTGGCGAGTAATTTTATGGGAGGTGTTCCTATGTACGCAATTATTGCAACTGGCGGAAAGCAGTACAAAGTATCTGAAGGCGACGAGATCTACGTTGAAAAGCTCGGCGTGGAGGCAGGAGAGCAGGTCACGTTTGACCAGGTCCTTGCTGTAAGCAATGACGGCCTGAAGGTCGGCGCGGATGTCGCGGGTGCTACCGTCACGGGTACTGTCGTAAAGAACGGCAAATCCGGCAAGGTTATTGTTTACAAGTACAAGAGCAAGACCGGCTATCATAAGAAGCAGGGTCACAGACAGCTCTTTACAAAGGTCAAGATCGACAAGATCAACGGCTGACGAACATGATCAAAGTCATACTTTACAGGAAAGACGAAAGATACAGAGGTTTTTGCTGCAGCGGTCACGCGGACTATGCGGAGGAAGGTGAGGACATCATCTGTTCCGCGGTCTCGGCGCTCACCGTCAACTGCGTAAACTCGATCGAGGCACTTGCGGGCGACGCAATGTTCGTGACGGAGGACGAGGACGGCGGATACCTGGAGATGGTCCTTGAGGACGCCGGTTCCGAAGCTGCGCAGCTTCTGCTTGAAAGTCTCGCCCTGGGGCTTGATTCGATCGAAGACACATACGGGAGCGGGTTCGTTTCGGTCAGTACCGGAGAGGTGCCCGCGGCAGCGGACGGGGAAGAGCCCGTCTGAGGCAGATGCACATAGACGATAGGGAGGTGCACATCATGTTAAAAATGAACCTTCAGCTGTTTGCTCATAAAAAGGGTGTCGGTTCCACGAAGAACGGCCGCGATTCCGAGTCCAAGAGGCTTGGCGCGAAGAGAGCGGACGGCCAGTTTGTTAAAGCCGGCAACATTCTCTACAGACAGCGCGGCACGCATATTCATCCCGGCGTGAACGTCGGCCGCGGCGGCGACGACACACTGTTCGCACTGGTCGATGGTGTTGTCCGTTTTGAGAGAAAAGGAAGAGACAAAAAGCAGGTTTCCATCGTGCCGGTGGAAAAGTAAGAACAAAAGGACCGGGCCCCGGATCTCCAGGAGATCAGGGGCCCGTTTTTAGGAGATAAGCTATGTTCGCAGACAGAGCAACCATTGTGATCCGCTCCGGCAAAGGAGGAGACGGACACGTCAGTTTCCGGAGAGAAAAATATGTCCCGGACGGCGGACCCGACGGCGGAGACGGCGGCAAGGGAGGAGACGTGATCTTTGAGGTCGATGAGGGCATGACCACACTTTCCGATTTCCGCCACCGCAGGAAATATTCCGCCGGCAACGGCGAGGAGGGCGGAAAGAAGCGCTGCCACGGAAAAAACGGCGCCGATATCGTCCTGAAGGTCCCGCTCGGAACGGTCATCCGGGAGAGCGGGAGCGGTCAGGTGATCGCGGATATGTCCGGGGACGTGCGGCGCAGGGTCATTCTGAAGGGAGGCCGCGGCGGCTGCGGAAACATGCATTACGCCACAGCGACCATGCAGGCGCCGAAGTACGCGCAGCCCGGCCAGGAGGCCAGGGAGCTGGAGGTGCTTCTCGAGCTCAAGCTGATCGCGGACGTCGGCCTTGTCGGTTATCCCAACGCGGGAAAATCCACACTGCTCTCCAGGGTCACGAACGCGGACCCGAAGATCGGCAGCTATCCGTTCACGACCCTGGAACCGGGTCTGGGCGTTGTGGATCTCGGGGACGGACAGGGCTTCGTGATGGCAGATATCCCCGGACTGATCGAAGGGGCTTCGCAGGGCCTCGGCCTGGGGCATGAATTCCTGCGGCATATCGACCGCACCCGCGTCCTGATCCACCTCGTGGACGCCGCCGGCACGGAGGGCAGGGATCCCATGGAGGATGTGAGGCAGATCCGGAAGGAGCTTGCCGCCTACAGCCCGGAGATCGCCGCCAGACCGCAGATCCTTGCCGCAAACAAGCTGGATCTGGTCCCGCCGGAGGAGAGGGAGGCGCTCACAGAGACCTTCCGGAAAGAGTTTGAGGATGAAAACACAAGGGTGTGCGGTATCAGTGCCGCGACCGGTGAAGGTGTGGACGCCCTGATCAAAATGGCGTTTGAGATGCTCTCCAGGATGGACAGGACGCCGGTCTGCTACGAGCAGGAGTACTTCCCCGAGGAGCATCTGGCGGCCAACAATCTGCCCTATACGGTGGAGAAGGATCCGGACGAGGACCATGTGTTTGTCGTGGAGGGCCCGAAGGTCGAGAAGATGCTGGGATATACGAACCTGGAATCGGAAAAGGGCTTCCGCTTTTTCCAGAATTTCCTCAAAGATACAGGCATCCTGGACGAACTGGAGGCGCTCGGCATTGAAGAGGGCGACACGGTCCGCATGTACGGGCACCAGTTCGAGTATTTCCGTTCCTGAGGTCGTTTTATGAAGATGAATGCGCTTTCGCCCGCCGTCCTCCTCTACCAGGTGGAGGGGGAACGCGCGGGCCTTATTGACGAAATGTGCCGCCTGGAAGGGATAAGGCCGGTCCATGTAAGCCCTGAGCAGGAGAACGTCCCTGTCGGACTTCTCGCCGGGGCGGATGACTGGCGCGTCCCCGCGCTCATGAAGGACCTTCCCCCCGCCGGACCGGTCACGGAGGAGATGGCCGTCTTCTGCGGCGTCAGTGAAAAACAGCTGGACCGCATCATCGCGCGGATGCGCGCGGGAAACGCCCCGATCAGCCTGAAGGCGGTGCTGACCAGACAGAACGCGGTCTGGAACGGCCGTCAGCTCCAGTCGGCCCTCAGGGCCGAAAGAGGGGGCCTGTAGGCGGAGATGCGCGTTGCCCGGGCATCATATCTATGGTATAATTAAGACCTGTTTAAAGGTACTGCAGGAGGAAACTATGACAAGCAAACAGCGTGCATATCTGAAGGGACTCGCCATGAAAGAGGAGGCTCTTCTTCAGATCGGAAAGGGCGGCGTTACGCCGGAAGTGACGCAGGCCGCCGCGGAGGCGCTCGAGGCCAGGGAGCTGATCAAGGTCAGCGTTCTCCAGAACTGCACCGAGGACGTGCAGGAGATCGCGCAGACGCTCGCGGAGCGGACGCGCTCGATCCTTGTACAGGTGATCGGGAAGAAGATCGTTCTCTACAAAGAGGCGAAGGACGAAAAGAAACGCCGGATCATCCTTCCGGCATAAGGAGCCGCAATGCGCCATAAGATCGGAATCATGGGCGGGACCTTCGATCCCATCCATATCGGGCATCTCATCCTCGGAGAGACCGCGCTGGATCAGTACGGTCTTGAAAAGGTACTCTTCATGCCTTCCGGAAATCCGCCGCACAAACCGCAAAGGGACGGCGCGTCCGACGAGGACAGGGCCGCCATGGTGCGCCTGGCGGTGGAGGGCAACGCCGGTTTCGAAGTCTCCCTGGAGGAGATGCGGGACGACGGCTATACCTATACGAGAGTGACGCTGGAGAGACTGACCGCGGAGCATCCGGATACGGACTATTATTTCATCATGGGCGGCGATTCTCTGATGCAGTTTGAGACCTGGCGCGACCCGGACCGGATCTGCAGGATGTGCACGATCGTCGCGGCTGTGCGGGACGGCATGTCCACAGAGGATCTTGAAAAACAGATCGGTATCCTGAAAAAGAAATATAACGCGGACATCCGTGTGCTGTCCGCGCCGAACCTTGATATCTCCTCCCATGATATCCGTTCCCGCTGCGGGGAGGGGCGAAGCTTCCGGTATTATGTCCCGGAGCCGGTCTACGGATATATCCTGAGGGAGGGCCTTTACGGGGCGGGCAGGCAGGTAGATAGCTGAAATGAGTACATACAACATTCCCAAACTGGAAAAGAAACTGAAAAAAGAACTGGACACTGAAAGATTCCGGCATTCCGTTGCCGTTATGTATACGGGCACCGCGCTTGCGATGCGCTGGGGATGCGATCTGGAGAGGACGCAGGTGGCCGGACTTCTGCACGACTGCGCGAAGTGTATCCCGAACGATAAAAAACTGAGGCTCTGCGAGCAGAACGGCATCGAGGTGACGCAGACGGAGAGGGACAATCCCTTCCTCCTGCACTCAAAGCTGGGAGCCTGGATGGCAAAAGAGAAATACGGGATCGAAGACGAGGAGATCCTCGGAGCGATCACCTGGCATACCACAGGGCGGCCGGGCATGACGCTCATGGAAAAGATCATCTTCCTCTCGGACTATATCGAGCCCATGCGCCAGAAGGCGCAGAACCTGGAGACCATCCGCTATCAGGCGTTCATCGACCTGGACAGAGCGGTCATGATGACGCTGCGCGATACGCTCCAGTACCTTCGAAGCGGCAGCAGGGAGCTTGATGAAAACACGGAGCTGTCCTATTATTATTACAGAGATCTCTGCGACCGGAAGTCCCCGGGGAAAAAGGCCGTGGGAGCAGAAATGGCGGCAGCAGGGACCAGGACGGAAGGGACCGCTGCAGCAGGGACCGGGACGGAAGGCATCCCGGAAAAGAGCCCGGATACGGAACCGTAAGTAAGATCAACCGTGGATTACCGCCTGGCGCGGGGAAAGGGAACGGCATATGTCAGATAACAAGTCAAAAGAGATGGCAAGGATCGCGTACCATGCACTGGATGACAAGAAAGCCGAAAACGTACAGGTCATCAACATTGAGAAGGTCAGCGTGCTGGCGGATTACTTCCTGATCGCTTCGGGATCGAACCGCAATCAGGTGCAGGCGATGGCCGACAACGTGGAGAAGGAGCTGGGAAAGGCGGGCTATACGCCGCGGCAGACAGAAGGCTACCAGACGGCAAACTGGATCCTCATGGATTACGGCGATATCATCATCCATATCTTTGACACCGAGAACCGCCTGTTCTATGACCTTGAGAGGATCTGGAGAGACGGAGAGTCCGTGGCCCCCGAACAGCTTGACGAAGGAGAAGAATAAAATGGCCGTTGACAACAGCTTCCTGGTCAGGAAGATACTTGCAAAGACATCGCTGATCTGCCCGTACTGCGTGTCCACGAACATGCCGCTCGTCAACTGCGACGAGGAGACGGGGAACGACCAGGTATGGATCTTTGAAAAAGAGCAGCAGCTTCAGGAGTTCGCGAAGTCCTGGACGGAAAAGAAGATGCCTCTTAAGGGGACCGTCTATAAAAAGAACATGTTCCCGGCCCTGTTCGCCCTTCTGTACAGCATTGACGTGAACGAAGCGGTCTATGTGGACCAGAGCGGGAACGAAACGCATCTGGAACTGTCGGAGCTCTCCCCGAAACCTGATTTTTCAAGACTTCCGCAGGCGCAGCAGCCGCTGCTCAATCCGTCCCTCCAGCTGACGGGACTGTACTTTATGCAGGAGGCATCGCGCCCGGTCCCGGATGACGAAAAAGTGGACTACCGCGACCGTGAGGAAGAATTCGCGGCGAACCTGCTGCGCGGCAGGTATCTGGTCCCCTTCGTCCCCGGAGAGGGAGAGGGTACGCTGCAGGATAAGATCAAGGCGGGCAATCTGCGTCTGCCGCTGATCAAGACCAAAACGGAAGACACCTTCCTGCCGGTCATGTCCGACTCCTACGAATTCCAGAAATTCGCGCAGAAGAAGCCGATGACCGCAAGGGTCGTGACCTTTGAGGAGCTCGGGAAGATGCTGCCGAAGGAAGCAAAGGGCGCCATGCTCAATCCTTCCGGGTTCCATGCCGTACTGACCGCCCAGCTGATCAACGGACTTGTGCAGCAGGCGTCCGCGCCGGATATCGACCTCGGAGAGGATGACGGGGAAGAGGAAGACGAAGAATAAAAAGAACAGAAAAGGAAAAGAAAAGGGGCTTTGCCGCATTGGCGCAAAGCCCCTTCGTGATTCTGTGATCTGTTTACTCAAGAAAACGGAAGATACCGATGACCTTCCCGAGGATGAGGAGCGGTCCCTCCACGATGATGGGATCCATGTAGTCGTTCTCCGGCTGCAGGCGGATGTAACCGTCCTCACGGTAGTAAGTCTTGACCGTTGCGGAGTCCTCCAGCAGGGCGACGACCATCTCGCCGTCCGAGGCGACGGACTGTTCGCGGACAAGGACCAGGTCCCCGTCCAGGATGCCTGCGTTGATCATGCTTTCTCCCTTCACCTTCAGGAGGAAGGTCTGGGTGTTCGGCATGTGATCCGCGGGAATGGGGAAGTAGCCCTCGATGTTCTGCTCGGCAAGGATCGGCTGGCCGGCAGCGACCGTCCCGACGATGGGAACATTCACGAGCTCCCGGCGGGTGAGCGCAAAATCGTCATCGAGGATCTCGATGGCGCGGGGTTTCGTGGGGTCTCTGCGGATATAGCCGGCGCGCTCGAGCGATTCCAGATGGGCGTGCACCGACGAGGTGGATTTTAAATGTACGGCTTCGCAGATCTCGCGGACCGCGGGCGGAAAGCCGCGGCGCAGGGTCTCGGCCTTGATGAATTCAAGGATCTCCTGCTGCTTGGCAGTAAGTTTACCGTTGGACATGGATGACCTCCTTTGACCGGGCGCGGGAAGCGGCCGGTTTTCCCCTCTTTTAGGGAAAGTATAGCATACGGAATGGGGGATTGCAATCAAAAACAGAATGTTTGTTCGATTTTTTGATTGACAAACACATGTTCGGGTGCTATATTGTCATCAGGAACAGATGTTCGGTTTCCGGCAGGAGGGGATATTCATGCAGGACAGGAGTACTGGTAAAGAGAACAGCGGACGAAGTTTTGAAGCGCAGCGGGCGCAGAGGCGCAGGAGAAGGATTCAGGAGCGCCGCCGCGCCGCGGTCCGCAGGCGTCTTGCAGGCTTTGTATTTGCCGCGGCCGTCCTGGTCATGGTGCTCGGTGTCTCCGGCTTTACGCCGGCGGGTCCGGATCCGGCAAGCTACTGTTACTATGACGCTGTCCTTGTGGGCAGGAACGATACGCTCTGGGGCATCGCGCAGGAGCATTATACCCGGACGTGCGGCTCCATGAAGCAGTACTTAAAGGAGATCCGCGGCCTCAACCACATGAAGGGCGACACCATCTATGTCGGCCAGACGATCATCGTGCCTTACTACGTGACCGCTGCCGAATAAAAAGAAATTAAGATTTTATTCCGTTTTAATTCAGGAAGCAGAAGGATATCCTCTATTGTCATCCATTTTTGCCGATGCTATAATATGGACCAGCAGAGGGTATCCTCTCGATTCTCTTAAGCGCGGGGCCGGGTGCCCTGTCCGCTGAATAATCTATACCACAGGAGGAATTGATATGCGAAGAAAACTGATCAGCCTGCTTTCCGTGCTGATGCTCGTTTCCGTGGTCCTTCTTCCGACCTCCGCGCTCGCGGACGGCCAGAAGGTGGTCACGCTGGGCGCTGACCTTACGGAAGAGCAGAAGACCGCTATTCTGAAATATTTCGGTGTCCTGGGCCAGAACGTCCAGACCATCTATATCACGAATGCCGATGAGAGAGCGCACCTCGGGAGCTATGTCCCGATCGAGCAGATCGGAACGCGCACATTCAGCTGCGCGCTCGTCAATCCGAAGAGCTCCGGCGGCATCCAGGTCAAGACGGCAAATCTGAACTGGGTCACCAGCAACATGATCGCCTCGACGCTCTCCACATCCGGCGTGGCAAACTGCGAAGTGCTCGCGGCTTCCCCGTTCCCGGTATCCGGAACAGGCGCCCTGACCGGCATCATCATGGCTTATGAATCTGCCGTCGGCACACCGCTCGACGCGCAGAAGAAAGAGATCGCCACCCAGGAGCTGATCACGACCGGCACCATTGCCGATTCGGTCGGCCAGGCGCAGGCGACGGACATCGTCAACGACATCAAGATCCAGGTCATCCAGGGCCAGGTCGAGGATCCCCAGCAGGTCGTCCAGATCGTCAACGAGGTCGCGGACACCGCGGAGGAAGAGAAGCAGGTCTACCTCTCCGACGAGGACCGCAATCTTCTGTACAGCCTGATGACCCAGATCGCGGAACAGCAGTATGATTACGACGAGATGAAGGATACGCTGGAGCGTGTCGAGCAGAACGTGGAGCAGATCGGCGAAACGGTCGACGGCATCGCGGATCAGCAGGCCGAAGATAAGGCTGCGCAGGAGCAGCTCGATGATGACAGCATCCTTCTTCAGACGGATGACTCCGCGCTCGGCGATGACGTCGTGATCGACGCCACCAACCAGGAAGCAGTCTCCGAGGAGCCGGCCGCACAGCCTGCGAACCAGGATGAGAACAAGGACTCCGACGATATCGGATTTGAGATCGTCTCCGGAGATTCCTACGATGACGGCAACGGACAGGAAGCAGCCGCCGGGCAGGAAGAGCCCGCAGCGCCCGCTGAAGAAATCGAGCCGGCTCAGGAAGATACGATCGCTGACTTCTTTAACGACGGGAACGGCGAGGAAGAGCCCGTGATCCCGGAAGGCACTGACGAGTTCATCGAAGAAGCAAACGGCGAAGAGCAGCCCTTCGGCGAAGAAGACGAGCAGGATATCTACGGCGGAGAAGACGAGCAGGATATCTACGGCGAAGAAGAGCAGGGCGAAGAACAGGGTGAGGAAGCCGGAGAAGCTTCCTTCGAGATCGGCCAGATCGCCCTTGCTCCGGACTCCACCTTCGGCAGCACCTACGGCGCAGGCATCGGCGTTGTCCGTATCCTTGCCGCTGACGCGGACCTGATCCCGGTATCCGGAACGCTTACCGTGACCGACGAGTTCGGTTTTGAAGCAGCAAACATCGATCTTGCGGACGGCTCCAAGGTTGCCGCAGCGCCGCTCGGCGACCGCGATTTCCAGGCAGCTTCCTCTGCAGGCTTCGACCCGCAGACCAAGATCCTTGTCAATACCGGTATCCAGCTGGATCCGGAGCGCGAATATACGGTAACGGTCGAGGGCGACTTTGCACTTGCATCCGCTCCGGAAGCGACAGCTCCGGTCTCCGTATTCGCTCCTGTCAGGACGGAAGCCTACGGTGTCGCACTTGATCTCTCCGGCGCGCAGGGCGCTTCGCAGGGAGCCTCCGTATCCGGCAGCATCATCTTTGATGAGAATACGCAGGCAAGCGCAGTGATCACCGACTATAACGAAGGTCTGATCGGTTTCGATACGACTGAGTTCACACCGGACGCTGCAGGCTTCACAGCCTTCTTCAACGGCGCAGGCGCGACCTCCTTTACCGTCACATTCTATGATTTTGACGGCAATGAGGCCGGAACGGTCAACTACGACGTAACGATCTTCTAAAGAACTTCTAAAGAACAAAAAAGCAGAACTGCAGATGATTTTGCAAGTGGGGTAAATGGCCGCGTCCGGCTGTCCGAAAGGTGCCGGACGAGGAAAGTCCGGGCTTCACAGGGCAGGATGCCGGATAACATCCGGTGGAGGTGACTCCAAGGACAGTGCAACAGAAATGAACCGCCGGCCTCCGGCCGGTAAGGGTGGAAGGGCAGTGTAAGAGACTACCGCCTCCCCGGTGACGGGGAGGGCACATGTAAACCCCATCCGAAGCAAGACCGAACAGGGACATATGGCTGCCCGTCAGTCCCAGGTGGGTCGCTTGAGCCTGCTGGCAACAGCAGGCCTGGATAGATGGCCATTCACGACAGAACCCGGCTTACCGCCCCGCTTGTATAAACAGTTCAAAAGAGGAAGAGCACGCTTTTTGCGGCGGCTCTTCCTCTTTTGTTTGGGTACAATTAAGAATTATTTCATTTATTGATTTCAGGGCTATGCTATACTCACGATAACAAAAAAGATTCTTCGGAAAGAGAGAAGGTAGTGCAATGAAAAGAAAATGGAAACAGATCGGAAGTATGGTACTGAGCCTTGCGCTTGTGCTGGCCTGTGTATCTCCGGCTATGGCGGGAAATCATTATGATCTTGCCGTGGATGACATGGATGGAGAGACGCTCTTCCCTGATGATGTCCTTTCCGGAGTCACGGCAGTCTATCTGGGGGATGAAGGAACCCCGCAGGAACTGGAAAACGATTCGTGGACGAACCGTTCCGGACTCGCATATTCAGTCAGCGTACCGGAGGATGAAGAGGGCGCTGTCACCCTGCAGGAAAAAGGCTATGTCGCCACGGTCGTCGGAGGCAGTGCTTCCTGCACGGACGGCCCGGAGACGCATTTCATTCCGGACGAACCGTCGGATTTCGACACGGATGAGCCGGAGAAGGATATCGTTGCTGTTTCTCCCATGACGACCGTCAGCATCACGGCAGATCCCGCTGAGGACGGAATGCAGTTCGACCACTGGGAGACCGAGGGCGATGTGCAGCTTGCCGACCCCACGGCGGAACAGACGACATTTATGATGCCTTCGTCTTCCGTGACCGTGAAAGCGGTATACACGGAGATCCCGGCCGAAGAGCCCGCGGATGATGAAGAGGAATACGAAGAGGATCAGGAACCTGATTATGAGGAACCCGGTTATGAGGAACCGGAAGATCAGGAACCGGATTACGAGGAACCTGAATATCAGGAGCCTGAATATCAGGAACCGGAAGATCAGGAACCGGATTACGAAGAGCCTGAATATCAGGAGCCGGAGTATCAGGAGCCTGAGTATCAGGAGCCTGAATACCAGGAGCCTGAGTATCAGGAGCCGGAAGGTCAGGAACCTGAGTATCAGGAGCCGGAATACCAGGAGCCCGAAGATCAGGAACCGCCT
>CAJOLD010000002.1 GCA_905235435.1 uncultured Lachnospiraceae bacterium | reverse complement strand
ATGTCCTTCTGCCGGTACAGATAGTAGGGGGCAAGTCCCGACGAGATGCAGCTCTTTGCCGTCATGTCCATGATGCGGCTGCTGTTCGTAAAGGAGATATCTTTCCACTGGTCTCTGAACAGATTCAGACGCGCCGCCCGCTTCAGTGCCAGCGAGTGGACCGTCACGCTGTCCGGATCCAGTTTCCGGATCTCCTCCATCGTCCGCGCGACCTCCTCCTCCCCCTCTCCCGGGAGTCCGACGATCAGATCCATATTGATATTGTCAAAGCCCTCCCCGCGGGCAAGCCGGAAGGTGTCCCGGATCTGGTCCACCGTGTGCAGCCGGCCGATGAGGTCCAGGGTCTCCTGGTTCATCGTCTGGGGATTGATCGATATCCTTGTCACGGGGTGCGCGCGCATCACCGCAAGCTTCTCCTTCGTGATGCTGTCGGGGCGCCCCGACTCCACCGTGAACTCCAGCGTTCCGGCAAGGTCAAAGGTCTCTTCTATTTTGGAAAGAAGGCGGCCCAGCTGCTCCGCCTCCAGCGTTGTCGGCGTACCGCCGCCGATATAGACGGTCGTCGGCGTAAGGGACGGCATCATGGCCGCGGCCGCTTCCATCTCTTTAAACAGCGCTTCCAGATATTCGTCCGTCTTTCCCTTCCAGACCTTCAGAGGGCTGGCCCCGAAGGTGCAGTAGAGGCAGATGCTGGGGCAGAACGGGATGCCCACGTAGAGGCTGTAGCCCTGCTGGTAGGGGACGTCTGTAAGGAGCGCCCGCTCCGTTTTGGCTACGGAGAGAGCAAGCGCGGTCTTTCCGGGGCTCACATAATATCTTTCCCGGAACCGCTCTTCGATCTCCTCATCCGTCATTCCCGCGTCCATCAGTCCTCTGGCGATCTTGACCGGTCTGATCCCGGTCAGGTTCCCCCAAGGGAGCTCCTCCCCTGTCCGCTTCTTCAGGACCCGGTACACCAGCTGCTTAAGAAGCGTCTTGACTTCCTTCCTGTCCTCCCCGCCGCCAAGCGGGACGCTCTCACCCCGCGCGTCTTCCTCTTCCCCGGACGCGCGCATGCAGGCGAGCAGGGAATCAGGCGCCACCCTGACCCACATGGTCAGATCTTCCGTGCCCGCATCCTGCCCGGGGACAGCTTCGTCATGACAGACAAAAACGTCCTGCCCCGGATAAAAGGAACGCACCAGGGCAAAGACATCATACTCAAAATCAGGCCTATTCAGATGTATCAGGATCTTCATAAATCCCCCATGGATAAATACGGGTTCACGCTCTTCTGTTCTCCGATGTCCGTCGCGTCTCCGTGCCCGGGGAACACCCCGGTCTCATCGGGAAGGACGGCAAGTCTCTCCCGGATGCTTTTCATCAGCGCGGACATGTCGCCCGTCGGAAGATCCGTACGCCCTACCGAACCGTCAAACAGGGTGTCTCCGCAGAAGAGGAGCCCGTCCTCCGGCAGGTAATAGCAGCAGCCGCCCACCGTATGCCCGGGGGTGGCGATGACCCTGACCGGATGGCTTCCGAGAAGGATCTCCTCCCCGTCTTTCAGCAGACGGTCCGCGGAAGTCTTTGTGGGACATCCGAACAGCGCCGAGGCATTCAGCCCCGGGTCCTCCAGGAGGGAGGCCTCCGCGTCAAGGCACAGGCAGGGCACGTTCCACGCCCTCCGAAGGGCATCCACGGCCCCGATATGATCGAAGTGGCCGTGCGTGAGCAGGATCATGCAGGGCTTTCCGTTCATCTCATCCGCCTTCCGCGCGATATCTTCCGCGCGGGCGGCGGGATCGATCACGGCGAGCGCCCCGGTCTCCTCATCCATCAGGAGATAGGTGTTGGTCTCCACAAGTCCGAGGACCATGCTCTCCACTCTCAAGCCGCTCATCTGTGCCTCCTTCTGTCTCAGCCTGTCTTCCGCTCGATATCTACAACACTTTCGACCTGCATGATCTTTTCGATCAGCGTCTGCAGCATGACAACGCCGGGGACCTGGAACTCAAAAATGATCGTGGCCATTCCCTGCTTGTTGATCCTGCAGCTGACAGACTGGACGTCGATGTTCTTTTCGGTAAAGATCCTCGTGATATCCGCCAGCAGGCCGGTGCGGTTGACCGCAAAGATATGGATCTCCGCCATATACAGGCCGTTTCCTGTATCCCTGCGCTCCCATTCCGCCTCGATCAGGCGGTTCTGATCGTCCTCCGCAAGGTTTAAAATATTCACGCAGTCGCGGCGGTGGATGGAGATGCCTCTTCCCCGCGTCACGAAACCGATGATGTCATCTCCGGGGACCGGGCTGCAGCATTTTGAAAAATGCACCGCCACGTCATCGATCCCTTTGACGATGACGCCGCTCCGCGATTTCGAAGAGGTCCTCTGCGTCTGGCGCTTCTGCATGCTCTCCAGAAGCTCGCTGTCCGAGAGTGGATGCTGATGTTCCTTCTCGAAGCACTCCTGCAGTTTATTGGCGATCTGTCCTTCCTTGAGTCCGCCGTGCCCGATGGCCGCAAGTACGGAATCCCAGTCACGGAAACCGTATTTGCGCAGCACCACTTCGATATATTCCGGCTTGAGCAGGTCCGCGAGGGAATACCCCTTGGACTTGCAGTACGAAGTCAGAAGCTCCTTGCCCCTGACGATATTGCTCTCTTTGCGCTGCGTCCTGAACCACTGGTTGATCTTGTTCTTCGCCTGCGTGCTCTTGACGATCTTGAGCCAGTCGCGGCTGGGTCCCCTCGACGTGGTCGACGTGAGGATCTCGATCCTGTCCCCGTTCTGGATGACGTAATCGATCGGGACCAGCTTGCCGTTCACGCGGGCGCCGACCATCCGGTTGCCCACCGCGCTGTGAATGGAGTAAGCGAAATCGACAGGCGTAGATCCGTTCGGAAGGTTTTTGACGTCGCCCGCCGGTGTGAAGCAGTAAACACTCTCGCTAAACAGGTCCAGGTCGCTCTTGAGCAGGCTCATGAACTCCCGGTTGTCCGACATGTCCTGCTGCCACTCCAGGATCTGGCGAAGCCAGGTCAGCTTCTCCTCCTCCTGGTCCTCGGGCTTCTTTCCGTCGGATGCCTCCTTGTATTTCCAGTGCGCCGCGATACCATACTCGGCGACCCTGTGCATCGCATGGGTCCGGATCTGGATCTCAAAGGGCTGGCCGTTCGGGCCGATCAGGGTCGTGTGCAGGGACTGGTACATGTTCTGCTTGGGCATCGCGATGTAGTCCTTGAAGCGGCCCGGCACCGGCTTGTACATCTCGTGAATGATGCCGAGGGCGCCGTAGCAGTCCTTGACGCTGTCCACGATGATCCGCACGGCAAAGAGATCATAGATCTGATCCAGGGTCTTCTGCTGGTTGACCATCTTTTTATAAATGCTGAAGAAGTGCTTGGCTCTCCCGTAGACGTCCGCCTTGATCCCGGCTTCCTCCAGATGCCGCTGCACCTCCTCCACGATCTGGTTGACATACGCCTCCCGCTCACTCTTGCGGAGAGCGATCTTCTCCACCAGATCATAATAGATCTCAGGTTCCAGATACTTCAGGGAGAGATCATCGAGCTCGACCTTGATCTTCGAGATACCGAGCCTCTGCGCGATCGGTGCGTAGATATCCATCGTCTCGCGCGCCTTCTCTCTCTGCTTCTCAGGCTTCATGTACTGAAGCGTACGCATGTTATGGAGACGGTCGGCCAGCTTGATGATGATCACGCGGATATCCTTCGCCATGGCAAGGAACATCTTGCGCAGATTCTCAGCCTGCACTTCCACCTTGTCGGCATTATAGTTCAGCTGACCCAGCTTTGTGACGCCCTCGACGAGAAGTTCGACCTCCTCGCCGAATTGCTCACGCACCTGTTCGGAAGTGATCGACGTATCCTCAACGACATCATGAAGAAGCCCGGCAACGATCGTCTCCTTGTCCATCTCCAGATCCGCCAGGATAATGGCGACGCAGAGCGGATGGATGATGTACGGCTCTCCGGACTTTCTCTTCTGGTCTTCATGCGCTTGACAGGCGACCCGGTATGCATTTTCGATCATGGAAATGTCGTCCGAAGGATGATATTTGCGCACACTTCGGATAAGCTCCCCGTACAAAAGCTCGGGGGTCGTGAAATCATCCATTGTCCGGACGCTTTCCTCCTGCTTTTCCATGCTTTCCATATCAGGCGTGTTCTCTTTCAATTATTTCCCCTCGTAACAGATGACCGATTCAACATCGTAGTCCTTCAGACGCTCCCTGCCTTTCAGGCCGGCAAGCTCCATCAGGAATACGCACTTTGTGACCTCGCCGCCCAGCTCCTCGATAATGGAGATGGCAGCTTCGACCGTGCCGCCCGTAGCGATCAGATCGTCGATGATGACGACCTTCTGTCCGGGCTTAACGGAATCTTTATGCATCTCGATGGCAGCCTTCCCGTACTCCAGGTCATATTCTCTGGAGACGGTCTCCCGGGGCAGTTTGCCCTTCTTGCGGACCATCGCAAAAGGCTTGTTCAGAATATAGGCAACGGGCATGCCGAAAATAAAACCTCTGGATTCCGTGCCCGCGATCACATCGATCTCATCCGGGTCCCCCACGGCTTCCACAAGGGAATCGATCGCAAGGCGGAGCCCCTCCGCGTCCTGGATCACGCTGGTCACATCGCGGAACATCACGCCGGGTTCCGGGAAATCAGGAATAGTTGTGACATAATCTTTCAGATCTTTCATTTTCATGCCCTCCGGATCAAACGATCAGTAATAACGAATGGTGAAATTTGATAAATTTCAGTATAGCATTTTGTTAACAATGAATCAACTCCCGGCACCGGAATAAAAAAGGATCCCGGTCTTCCGGGATCCTTAAGAGCGCGAGACGGGATTCGAACCCGCGACCCTCGCCTTGGCAAGGCGATACTCCACCTCTGAGCCACTCGCGCATATACTTTTGTTTGCCGCTCATCAGCGAACAAAAGTATATTACTACAGCTTCCTGTTCTTGTCAACAGTTTTTTATCTTCGTCTTTGTGATCACCATGACACAGGCGCCGCTCTTTTCACTTAGTTCGTACTGTTCCCGCACCTCCCAGACGCTGCTTTCCGAAGCGATGCGGCCAAGGAGCTGCCGGCAGCTGCAGCAGATGACCATCACGCCGCCGGTCCGCAGATGGGTGTCCGCCTTCTCAAAGAACCTCCGGCAAAGCGTCTCCATGGACGCCCCCTCTTCCTCGCCGGAAAGACGCGGGAGCTCCGTGATGATCTCGTCAAAGAGATACTCGTGGGTAAACTCGAAAAAGTCGCGGTTGATAAACCAGATCCGGCATCCGTCCGCCTCCGCGTTCTTTCTCGCCTTTTCGACTGCCTCGCCGAAAATATCGACGCCGTAGATGGGATCGGCCCGCAGGGCATGATTCCGCTCGATCAGCAGTGTCCCCGACCCGCAGAAGGGATCCAGGATCTGCGCCCCCTCCTTTAGATAAGGAAGAGCGAGCTGCGCGGCAAGTGCCGCGTTGACCGGCGACATGGATGCCGCGGTGCTTTCCTTCCGGTAGGCGAACCGCTCGTCCTTCAGGGTAAAGAGCTTCAGCATGGGAAGGAAGGATCCGTCCTTCCGAAGCAGCAGGCGGATCTCCACTTCATAGGAGCCGGCGGCGTTGCGCAGCCTTCCGCGGCTCTCCTCCTCCAGGCAGGCACAGAGTCTTTTTACAAAATCGGCCCTGCCCGCGGGATCCATCGGTCCCTTGATCTCCAGACGGAAATAAAAGCTGCCGCCCGGCGCATGGAGCTGCTCAAGATACTCGGCCGTCTTCATGGCGAGGATCCCCCTTGCGACTTCCCTGGCGGAGCCTTTGAGGGCCCGCGCGCCGGGAATGGGGAAGAGCATCTCCGACCAGGTGCGGATCTGCATCAGTTCACGGATATCCGGGTCTTTTACCCGAAGCCCCAGTGCCATGGGAACGACGGTGCCCGTCTTTACCTGCCGGCGCGTCGCCTCCGGCTGCTGCCGGTTTGTGACAAGGATGACCTCCGATACTCTGTCATAGCCTGAAAAGACATGCTTTCCGGGCGTCTCGTACGCCGAAAGGAGACGGCGCATGGCGGTCCTCTCTTCCATCAGGTGTTTTCTGGTATCCTCCTTAGGCTCCGTCTCATCCAGCTTCTCCATGGATTCCCTCAGGGCATCCAGCCCCGGGGCGCAGTCCAGGTGCGCCATGGCTTTCAGGTAGTCGGCGCGGATAAAGAGCGTTTCCTCGCCCAGATATTTCTCAAGAAGGACCGGAAAAGCCTCCTGCGTTCCCGTCTCGCCGAGAATGAGGGCCGCGTTTTTGCGGACCTTCGGGTCCTCGCTGTCAAGAAGCGCAATAAGGAAGGCGCGGTCGTCTCCCACGGCCGCGCAGAAAGCCTTCCGTTCTTCTTCTTTTTTTATTTCACGCCGAAGGCAGATCAGCGCATCTCTCTGCTGTGCGCTCTCTTTTGCTTCTCTGACCTGCCGGATCAGCTGTTCGATCATTCCTGTCTGCTCCTCTCCTGCCTTCACAAAGGTTCCGTCTCCATGATCAGTACGTCCAGCTCGCTGCTGATCGGGTCCGCTTCGATCCGGCTCTCCGCCTCTTTGTGGTAGTCCTCCCTCAGATCGATCACGTCGTCCAGGAATTGCTCCCATTTGTCCTCATGAAGGACGAAATATTTCGGGCAGAGCTTGCCGGTGACATCGTAATGCCGGATGATCCGCTCCCTCGGAATCTCGTAATACTCCGAAAGATAGGCGGTAAGGCGCACGAGCGATACATAAGTCGCGTCCGTGAACTTCCCGCTGGAATCCATGTGGCAGTTCTCTATGGAGATCGATTCGTGATTCTCGTTGTTGGACGCGTAGGCGATCTCATCGTCAGGGACGCACTGAAGGATCTCTCCGTCGAGCCCGACGATGTAGTTCGCGCTCATGTAGGTGTCCTTCAGGTCCATCAGACTCTCAAAGTAATCCCGGTTCTGCTGGGCTGAGGTCCCCGGATTGGCCAGATAATGAATGACGATGTACTTTACGCCGTCGATCTTATCTCCCGGCCTCGAATAGGGGTTGACCGTAAGGAGCTGCTTCTCGATCTTCGGCTTCAGAAGGTCCAGATCGATCTCGGGCTCCGTCAGTTCCTCATAGGCGATCGTCATATCCTCATCGAGGATCGGCTCCTCCGCCTCCTCGCGCAGCATGAAGATCATCCAGCCGATGCCGGCGAGGATGATCATGACTTCCAGAAAGATGAACCAGACCAGTACATATCTGAGCACCTTTCCGCGCGGAAGTCCGGATCTGTCCGGTTCCGGATTATTCATCTGTTTCGGTTCTCTGGACATCTCCATCCTCCTGACGACCGGTTCTCTCACCCGCTTGGAACGGGCATATACGCTTATATTATATTCCACACACGCGCTTTAACGCAAGAGCGAGTTGGCGCGGCGATTTGCGGAAGAAGGGAATCTCCCCCCTTGATAGGTCCGCGGCAACGTGTTATGATGGATGGCAATACAAAGCATAAAAGAAAGGAGAAAGTTTCATGGCGTTTTTCTTTGAAGAGCCTTCAAGAACCTTTGGCGAATACCTGCTTGTCCCCGGATACTCCTCCTCTGAGTGTATTCCTTCCAGCGTCAGTCTGAGGACGCCCCTGGTGAAATACCGCAAGGGCAGCGAAGAATGTCCTCTCATGATGAATATCCCCATGGTCTCCGCGATCATGCAGTCCGTCTCCGGAGAGGATCTGGCGATCGCTCTCGCAAAACAGGGCGGCGTTTCTTTTATTTACGGTTCCCAGTCGGCAGAGGATGAAGCAGCGATGATCCGCCGCGTCAAGGCCTATAAAAAAGGATTTGTGACCAGCGATTCCAACCTTCCTCCCACCGCCACTCTCGCGGACGTGCTCGACCTCAAGAACCGCACCGGTCATTCCACCGTCGCGATCACCGAGGACGGCTCGGCGCACGGCAGGCTTCTCGGGATCGTTGCCTCCAGAGACTACAGGCTCTCAAGGATGTCCCTGGATCTCGGCGTGACAGAGTTCATGACGCCGCTTGAAAAGCTGGTGACCGCTCCCGCGGACACGACCCTTCACGACTGCAACGACATCATCTGGGCGAACAAGATCAATTCTCTTCCCCTGATCGATGAAAACGGCTGCCTTGTGTACATGGTATTCCGCAAGGATTATGACAGCCATAAGGAAAACGTAAATGAACTTCTCGACTCACATAAAAGCTACGTCGTAGGCGCGGGCATCAACACCCGGGATTACGAGACAAGAGTCCCGGCCCTGATCGAAGCCGGCGCGGACGTCCTCTGCATCGACTCCTCCGAGGGCTACAGCGAATGGCAGAGCCGCACCCTCTCCTGGATCCGTGAGAAATACGGCGACAGCGTGAAGGTCGGCGCGGGCAACGTTGTAGACCGCGACGGTTTCCTCTTCCTCGCCAGGGCAGGCGCCGATTTTGTAAAGATCGGCATCGGCGGCGGCTCGATCTGCATCACCCGCGAGGCCAAGGGCATCGGCCGCGGACAGGCGACCGCGGTGATCGAAGTCTCCAAAGCCAGGGATGAGTATTATAAGGAGACCGGCATCTACGTTCCGATCTGCTCCGACGGCGGCATCGTACAGGATTATCATATGACCCTCGCCCTTGCCATGGGCGCCGACTTCGTGATGCTCGGCAGATACTTCGCAAGGTTCGACGAGAGCCCCACGACCAAGCTTCGCGTCAACGGCAACTACGTCAAGGAGTACTGGGGCGAAGGCTCCAACCGCGCGCGCAACTGGCAGCGCTACGATCTGGGCGGCGCCGAGAAGCTTTCCTTTGAGGAGGGCGTCGACAGCTATGTGCCCTACGCAGGGCCGCTCGCCGAGGGCGTAAACACCACCCTCTACAAGATCAAATCCACCATGTGCAACTGCGGCGCGCTTTCCATTCCGGAACTTCAGGAAAAGGCAAGGCTCACCGTCGTCTCCTCCACCTCCATCGTGGAAGGCGGAAGCCATGACGTCATCCTTAAGAACAGCACGACCGTATAAGCGCGGTCAGGAATAATAAGGACCCCGGGTCAAATGACCCGGGGTCCTTTCTTATGATCTCTTTTCGTGATCTGCTTATTACATCATTCCCATTCCGGGATCGCCGCCTGCGGGCATTGCGGGAGCGGGCTCCTTGATGGTGCCGACGATCGACTCGGTGGTCAGCAGGGAGGAAGCGACGCTCGTCGCGTTCTGCAGAGCGGTCCTCGTGACCTTCGCGGGATCAAGGATGCCTGCCTTGACCATGTCAACATACTGTTCCTTGTATGCATCGAAGCCGACGCCGGGCTCAGACTCTTTGACCTTGTTCACGATCACAGCGCCTTCAAGGCCTGCGTTCTCGGCAATGTAGAACAGGGGAGCTTCCAGAGCCTTCTGCACGAGCCTTGCGCCTGTCGCCTCATCGCCCTCAAGCGTATCAGCGAGCTCAGCGACCTTCTTGGCAGCATGGATGTAAGCGGATCCGCCGCCTGCGATGATGCCTTCCTCAACAGCAGCCTTCGTTGCGTTCAGGGCATCCTCCATGCGGAGCTTGCTCTCCTTCATCTCGGTCTCGGTAGCGGCACCGACACGGATAACGGCTACGCCGCCGGCCAGCTTGGCCAGTCTCTCCTGGAGCTTCTCTTTGTCAAACTCGGAAGTGGTCACTTCCAGAGCGGCTTTGATCTGCGCGACGCGGTCCGCGATCTCCTGCTTATCGCCTGCGCCGTCTACGATGATCGTATTTTCCTTCTGGACCTTTACGGATTTCGCATGTCCGAGCATATCCATGGTGGCATCCTTAAGCTCAAGGCCGAGCTCCTCGGAGATCACCTGGCCGCCGGTCAGGATCGCGATATCCTGCAGCATTTCTTTTCTTCTGTCGCCATAGCCCGGAGCCTTAACGCCGACAACAGAGAAGGTTCCGCGCAGCTTGTTGACGATCAGGGTCGTCAGAGCTTCGCCCTCGATATCCTCGGCGATGATCAGCAGTTTCCTGCCGCTCTGCACGATCTGCTCAAGAAGCGGAAGGATATCCTGGATGTTGCTGATCTTCTTATCGGTGATCAGGATGCACGGATCGTCCAGAACGGCTTCCATCTTTTCCATATCGGTAGCCATGTACGCGGAGATATAGCCGCGGTCGAACTGCATACCTTCGACAAGGTCCAGCTCGGTCTGCATGGTCTTGGACTCCTCGATGGTGATCACGCCGTCGCGGGAGACCTTCTCCATCGCGTCAGCGATCAGATCGCCGACTTCGTCGTTGCCGGAAGAGACAGCCGCGACTCTCGCGATCTGCTTCTTGCCGCGGACCTTCTTGCTCATATCGCCGATCACTTCAACAGCGGTATCCGTAGCCTTCTTCATACCCTTTCTCAGAACGATCGGGTTTGCGCCTGCTGCCAGGTTCTTCATTCCTTCACTGACCATTGCCTGCGCAAGGACAGTCGCGGTCGTGGTGCCGTCACCGGCGACGTCGTTTGTCTTGGAAGCGACCTCGCGGATGAGCTGCGCGCCCATGTTCTCAAATACATCATTCAGCTCGATCTCTTTCGCGATCGTAACACCGTCGTTCGTGATGAGCGGAGCGCCGTACTGCTTATCCAGAACGACATTTCTTCCTTTCGGTCCGAGGGTCACACGGACGGTATCTGCCAGCTGGTTTACGCCCTTCTCAAGCGCTTCCCTGGCGTCTGCACCAAATTTGATCTCTTTTGCCATAATTTATTCCTCCTCTGTAATCAGGCGGCCGGCCCCTGCCGGGCGCTCAGGTATGATCAACCCTCAACAATAGCAAGGATATCGCTCTGTTTTACGATGATATATTCTTCCTCGCCGAGCTTGACTTCGTTTCCTGCATATTTGGAATAGATGACCTTGTCGCCTTCCTTTACCTGCATGACAACTTCCTTGCCGTCAATGACTCCGCCCGGGCCGACAGCGATGACTTCTGCTTCCTGGGGCTTTTCCTGGGATGCGGTGGTCAGGATGATGCCGGATTTGGTGGTCTCTTCAGCTTCGAACTGTTTCAGTACGACTTTGTCTCCCAATGGTACTAACTTCATTCCCTGTTCCTCCTTAACGGTTCTCTTCTATGGATATAGGATCTTCTCCCGTATTATTAGCACTCACTTTAATCGAGTGCTAACTCACGGTTTATATATTAGTGAAATCGGGTTGATAATGCAAATGCATCGAATTCCGTATATCTTTGGTTATCGTAAATTAACTCAATTTATCTGCTGTTTTCTTGAAATATCTCAAAAATTCAAAGATCGGCAAAAATTATATAAGAAAACGGCACCTCCGCACAGGACGGAAATGCCGCTGCGATCTGGTTTCCGGCACCGGTCACAGATGTTTTTCCTTCTTGATCCTGTCAAGCTCATCGAAGACCGCGTCGTTGTAGACCTTGATATAGGTCCCCTTCATTCCGGAGGAACGGGATTCAATGACGCCGGCGCTCTCAAACTTGCGCAGGGCATTTACGATGACGGACCGCGTAATGCCGACTCTGTCGGCGACCTTGCTGGCTACGAGTACGCCCTCATTGCCGTCCAGTTCATCGAAGATATGGATGATCGCCTCCAGCTCGGAATAGGAAAGCGTGCTGATGGCCGAGCGGACGATCTGGATCTTCCTCTCCTCCTCCGCGTTCTCTTCATTGACGGAGCGCATCATTTCAAGCCCGACGACCGTCGTGCCGTATTCGCTGAGGATGATATCGTCGATATCGTACGGCCGCTCGCACCGGTACATAAAGACCGTGCCGAGCCGCTCTCCCGCGATATCGATGGGCGTGATGATCGCCTGGTATCTCCCCGGGGTGTCCCCCTCAAAGCCGAGGGTCTCGAGATTCACGTTCTCCTTCGTGGAGAGCACGCTTAAGAAACGCTCATTGAGCATGGGATCGATAAATCCGCCCACTGTATCAACGATAAGCTCACTGATCTCGTCTACGCCCTCACAGGTTCCCACACCGAGGACCTTGCCCTTTCTGCTGATGACCAGGATGTTGGATTCCAGGATGCCGGTAAGGACCTCACAGATGTCGTTGAAGACGACCTTGCTCTTACTGTTGTTATGCAGCAGCTGATTGATCTTTCTGGTTTTATCCAGCAGCTGTACACTCATATCTTCCTCCGTGTCCGCGCCGCGAGTTTCCCGGAGAGGGCCGGGTCCAAAAAAAAGCGGAACACAACTAATTTATCATACCGTTTTCAGAAATTCAACTGAAAATTCCTTATTTGTTTGAATTGTATCCGCAATTTTTGTCCGCGCACACCAGTTTCGTGCCCTTCTCCACCATATAGCCTCCGCACCGCGGACACTTTTCGGCTGCGGGCTTCTGCCAGGACATGAAATCGCAGTCCGCGTTTTCACAGCCGTAATATCTCCGGCCGTTCTTGGTCCTTCTGATCACGACCTCGCCGCCGCACTTCGGGCAGGCAACGCCCGCCTTCTCGAGATACGGCTTCGTATTCCTGCAATCCGGGAAGCCCGGGCAGGCAAGGAATTTCCCGTGCGGGCCGTATTTGACCACCATATTCCTGCCGCACTGCTCACAGACAACGTCCGTGACCTCATCGGCGATCGTGACCTTTTCCAGCGTTTCCTCGGCCTGCTTTACGGCCTGGTCCAGGTCGGGATAGAAGTTTCCGACGACGGTCTTCCAGTCAAGGGTCCCTTCTCCCACGCTGTCGAGCAGCGACTCCATGTTTGCCGTGAACGTCACGTCCACGATCGTCGGGAAGGCCTTCTTCATCATATCGTTGACGGCCTCGCCGAGCTCCGTCAGATAAAGATTCTTTTTCTCCTTCAGAACATATCTGCGGGCGAGCAGCGTCGTGATGGTCGGCGCGTAGGTGCTGGGGCGCCCGATCCCGAGTTCTTCGAGCGTGCGCACGAGGCTGGCCTCGGTATAGTGGGCCGGCGGCTGCGTGAAATGCTGCTCCGGGTCGAAGCTTTCAAGGTGCAGAACGGAGGATTCGTCCAGCGTGCCGCTGATCGCGTTGCTCTTCTTCTCCTCCTCCTCCCCGTCGCTGTATACGGAAAGGAAACCTTCAAAGCGCAGCCTGGAGGCCGCTACGGTAAATACATATTCTCCGCCGCGGATCTTCACCGACGTCGTGTCATAGACGGCGGGCTTCATCCTGCTGGCGGTAAAGCGCTTCCAGATGAGCTGGTATAAACGGAACTGATCCCTTGTCAGCGCGTCCTTGATGCTCTCGGGGGTCCGGCGGATATCCGAAGGACGGATGGCTTCGTGCGCGTCCTGGATCTTCCTGGAAGACTTTGCCTCTGTGCGCTCCGCGCCGGAAGCGTACTCCTCTCCCCAGGTCTCCCGGATGTAAGTGCGGGCCGCCTGGTCCGCCTCCTCGGAGATACGGGTGGAATCCGTACGCAGATAGGTGATCAGGCCGACGGTCCCGCTGCCCTTAACGTCAATGCCCTCGTAAAGCTGCTGGGCGATGCGCATCGTTTTCTGCGTGGAGAAGTTCAGAAGGCGGGAGGCATCCTGCTGCAGCGTACTGGTCGTAAAGGGCTGCGGCGCCTTTTTGGTGCGCTCTCCTTTTTTCACCTCGCTGATCTGATAGGATGCGCCTTCAAGATCCTTCAGGATCTGATCCAGCTCTTCCTTCGAATGGATATTGATCTTCTTGTCATTGCCGTAAAAATGGGCGGTCAGCGGTTTTTTCTCCCCTTCGACGTCAAAGACCGCGTCCAGGGTCCAGTATTCCTCCGGAATAAAATCATTGATCTCCTGCTCTCTGTCACCGATGATCCGAAGAGCGACGGACTGCACGCGTCCGGCCGAGAGACCTCTCTTGATCTTCTCCCAGAGGAGGGGACTGATGCGGTAGCCGACCATGCGGTCGACCATACGCCTGGTCTGCTGCGCGTCCACCATATCCATATCGATGGCGCGGGGATGCTTCATCGCTTCCTTGACCGCGGACTTGGTGATCTCGTTGAAGGTGATCCTGTACATTTTGGACGGATCGAGCTTCAGGGCCTCCGCGAGGTGCCAGGAGATCGCCTCCCCCTCGCGGTCAGGGTCCGTTGCGAGATATACTTTATCCGCTTTTTTGACTTCTTTGCGGAGCGCGGCAAGGATCTCTCCCTTTCCGCGGATCGTTATATATTTCGGTTCATAGTCATCCTCCGGAGAGAAACCGAGCTGACTTTTCGGAAGATCTCTCACATGCCCGTTGGACGCCATGACGACGTAGTTCGGACCGAGGAACTTTTTGATCGTTTTTACTTTCGTCGGAGACTCGACGATCACCAGGTATTTAGCCATTGTACAGCCTCACATATGATTAAGGGTTCAGTTTTGCTTCCTATACCAAAAAATTTGCGGAAAATCTAGGTAACTATACACCAATTTTTACCAGGGCGCAATATATTATTTACCAAAATTATGCAACAAAACATTTCTTGCCTGCGGCCCGCCCCGGCTGTAACATGGGTGCACAGGGGCATCCGGAGCGAAAAGATCCGCGGATGCCGGAAAGGGAGGATCCATGTTCAGCAGCGTAAAAACAGCCTTTATTCAGGGGATCACGAGCAGGAGCGTCGACGTCCAGGCGGACGTCTCCACCGGCCTGCCCATGTTCACCATGGTGGGAGATCTCTCCTCCTCCGTCCGGGAGGCACACGACCGTGTGCGGACCGCGCTGCGCAGCCTGGGCGTCACCCTGCCCGCCAGCCGCATCACCGTCAACCTTGCCCCGGTCGACCTTCACAAGGAGGGCTCCGGCTTTGACCTTCCCATCGCGATCGCCGTGCTCATCGCGCTCGGCTATATCTCCCAGGAGGCGGTGGACGGCGTCCTGTTCGTCGGGGAGCTCTCCTTAAACGGCAGGGTAAACGCGGTGCGCGGCGTTATCGAACTTGTTGACCACGCGCGCCGCGCCGGCTGCAGGGCCTGTGTGGTCCCGCTCGCCAACCTGGAGGAGGGCTCTGTCATCAGAGGGATCGAGGTCCTCGGGGCGGCAGATCTTGCGCAGACCGCCGCGTATTTCGGCATGGAGACCGCCGCGGGCGCCTGCTCCCCCGCACTGACCGCGGGGAGCGCCGGGCGCCCCGAAGGAGAAAGAAGTCCGAAATATGACTTTGCCTCCGTCCGGGGACAGAAGCTCATGCGGCGGGCCGCCGAGGCCGCGGCAGCGGGAATGCATAATCTTCTGCTCATCGGCCCGCCCGGTACCGGAAAGAGCATGACCGCGCGCTGTCTTCCGGGCATCCTGCCCTCCATCTCTTTCGAGGAGGCGCTTGAAGTCACAAAGATCCACAGCATTGCGGGACTTCTCCCGGAGGGAGCGGGGCTCATCCGCGAGCGGCCCTTCCGCGCGCCGCACCACACGGTCACACAGGCCGGCCTGATCGGCGGCGGCAGGATCCCCATGCCCGGGGAGGTGAGCCTCGCGCACCGCGGCATCCTCTTTCTGGATGAGCTTCCCGAGTTTCCCGCGCAGGTCCTGGAGACCCTCAGGCAGCCCATGGAGGACGGAACGGTCATCGTCACGCGCAATACCGGGACCTTTGAATTCCCGGCGGACTTCATGCTCTGCGCATCCATGAACCCGTGCAAATGCGGCTACTATCCGGACATGACGCGGTGCACCTGCTCCAAACGGGATGTAAAGCGCTATCTGGACCATATCAGCCGCCCTCTCCTCGACCGCATGGATATCGTCGCGGAGGCCCGGGAAGTAAAGTACGAGGAGGTGAGTACCCTGTCCGGCCCGGAGGAGTCTTCCCGGGTCATCCGGGAGCGCGTGACCGCGGCCAGAAAGCTGCAGGAGAAGCGCTACGCGGGAACGCCGTTCCGGTTCAATGCCGACCTGACCATGGATGCCGTGCGCACTTACTGCGAGCTTGACGCTCCCTGCCGGCGGCTCATGGAGGGCACCTACGAGATGCTCGGTCTCACGGCCCGCGCCTACGGCAGGATCCTGAAGGTCGCGCGCACGCTCGCGGACCTGGCCGGCGAAGAGCACATCCGCAGGGAGGATCTGGCGGAGGCCATCAGCTTCCGCTCCCCGGACCGGAAGTACTGGCAGGGACCGTGATATCCATAAATAATAATATATAGAAGGAAATTGAGAGGAAATGGATTTGGAAGAAAGGGACTTCCTTCAGTATCTGTGTATGGCTCCGGACATGTACCGAAATCATCTGCAGGGCCTGCTTGCCGTTTTCGGTACCGCGAAGGCTGTCTGCGAAGCGCCGGAGAGTGAGTTTGACATGTGGATCAAAACAGGGAACCGCTGGATCCTCCGCTTCCTGGAGTACAGACGGCGGCAGGCGCCCGCGGAGGCGCCGGAGCGTCTCTCCCGTCTGGGGCTCCTCTTCTGCGCCGCCTCGGATCCCGGGTTTCCGGAGCGCCTTCTGCGCATTCCGGACTGTCCGTACGGTCTTTTCTACAAGGGAAGGCTCCCTGACGCGACGCGTCCCTGCGCCGCCGTCATCGGCGCAAGACGCTGCAGCAGCTACGGCAGGGCCCAGGCCCGCCGGGCAGCGCGGGTCCTTGCGGGGTGCGGCGTGCAGATCATCAGCGGAATGGCGGCGGGGATCGACGGGATCGCGCAGGAAGAAGCCGTTTCCCAAGGCGGCACCAGCTTTGCCGTTCTCGGCAGCGGCGCCGACGTCTGCTACCCGGAGGATCACCGCGCGCTCTATCAGGATCTCCAGAGGGAAGGCGGCGTGATCTCCGAGCTTGCGCCCGGGACACCGCCTCTCGCCGCGCATTTTCCTTTGCGGAACAGGATCATCAGCGGTCTTTCGGACGCTGTCATCGTGATCGAAGCGAGGGAGAAGTCCGGGACGCTGATCACAGCCGATTACGCCCTCGACCAGGGCAGGGATGTCCTCGCGATGCCCGGCCGCGTGACGGACCCGGTCAGCGCAGGCTGCAACCGCCTGATCGCGCAGGGCGCCGGGGCCATCCTTTCCATGGACGATCTCCCCGCCATGCTGGGACTAAGCGGCGCCCCCCTCAAAAAGAAGGGAGCGCCGCCGGCTCTTGTTTTATCTGAAGATGAAAAGAAAGTATTTTCCTCCCTGGATGTCATGCCCACGGGGCTTGAAGAGCTTGCCGCAAAGACCGGCCTTGGCTTCGGGCGCCTTGGCGAGATCCTGCTCGGCCTTCAGCTGAAGGGCGCGGTGGAGGAGATCTCCAAAAACATGTATGTGATCAGCTGAAGAGGATCTCTTCAAACGCGTCTGACAGCATTGCGCCGAACCTGCGTATACTCTCCTCTTCATAGCGCGCCGCGTTATAGTTGATATGGATACGCGGGCTGCTCTCTTCGGGAACGGGAACAAGCAGGCACTGGAAGATCGAGATCGTTCCCTCCAGGTACTTATATTCCGTGTGGATCTGCGATCCCTCCGGCAGATTGTCCGGGAGTTCTATCCCCTGCTGGAAGACCATCTTCATGTACTCATTCACACCCGGTCCCGGGATGCGGCTCGCGAAGGAGAAATCAGCATACCGGATCCCGAAGGCGGTCTCCTGCCGGACCGCGTCAAGAAGCTGCTGCGCGCTGCCCGTGCGGGAGAGATCCACCGCGGCTGGAACCGCGCAGATGGTGATCCCGACCAGGTCCTCCTTCCATTCCTCATCCCGTCCGTTGAAGATCCACTCGACGGCCGAGCGCTCTTCCCCGTTGTATCTCGAAAGCGCAAGCAGTCCCGCGGCGGTAAAGGCAACTGCCATGGATGCGTTCCGCTGCTGCGCGCCGGCCAGGTATTCGCCGTAGGGACGGGGGAGCGTAAAGTCCATGGCCCCCTCTATGTTTTCCCTGCCATCCCTGTCCGGTTTCGGGAAACGGCTTGTGATGCTCCCGTAGGTCTCCTCCATGCGCCGGATGATCTCCGCGCCGCGCGGTCCCGACGTCCTGGCGGCCACTCTCTCCAGATAGAGGTAATAGTGATCCGGCGGAAGCTCTTTTCCGGCGAGCGCGTCAAAGATGAAACGGATCGTACTCATCTTGGATCTGCCGTCAGAGATCGCGTGATGGATCGAAAGGACCAGCACGCACTCTCCGTCCACCACAAAGACCCTGCAGCTGTAGAGAAGATGACTCAGCATCCGCGTGCTTTTATTCATTTCCCGGATGATCAGTTCATCCAGCTCCTCCCGGGTCGTGCGGACGACCTTTACGGGACGGATCAGTTCCGGTGCCCAGCGCTGTGAGATCACGCCGTCTTCATTGAGGTCAAATACCGTACCGTAGATGGAGAAATGCCGGAACACCTTATCACAGGCCGCGGCAAGCGCTTCCGGGTCCGCCCCGGGAACGCGGATGATCTGCGGCGTGTTCGCGATCCTCTTCCCCTGCGAATACAGCTGATAATCGAGATAGTAGACCTGGTAGGGAAGAAGTTTCTGCGGCCTGCCGAGGGCCTCTGCCTCCTCCTCCTCGAGATGTTCTTCCTTCACGTCCTTCATGAGATTGTCGATCTTTTCGGGCGTCCTGCCCTCATAGACCGCGCGGACGGAGAGATGGACCCCGTAGTCCTGCTGCATCTGCGCGATCAGCGTGATGCAGCTCATGGAATCTCCGCCCATCTCGAAAAAGTCGTCGTCAAGCCCCACTCTCGGAACGCCCAGCACTTTTTCCATCGAACGGCAGATCCGTTCCTGTCCGGGCGAGACCGGAGCGATATACTCCTCCTGGAAGGTCACGGTCTCGGGTGCGGAAAGGGCATTGCGGTCAAGCTTATTATTGATGTTTCTCGGCAGCCTTTCCAAATGCACGTAGAGATTCGGGACCATATAGTGGGGAAGCTTCTCCCTGAGCTGATCCCTGAGGCTTTCCGGAGTCATCTCTTCTCCGGAATAGTAGGCGGTGAGCGAAGTTTCCCCATCCTCATCCGTAAAGGCCTTTACTGCCGCCTCAAAAACGCCGGGGATATCGCCGAGCGCCGATTCCACTTCCGGGATCTCGACCCTGTGTCCGCGGATCTTGACCATCCAGTCCCTGCGGCTGTCATAATACAGCAGGCCGTCCGCTCCCTCATGGACCAGGTCACCGGTATGCAGCCATCCGCCCCTGAAGAGCTCCGCCGTCTTTTCGGGGTCTTTGTAATACTCTTTACAAAACTGCCTTCCTCTGAGTAACAGTTCTCCCTTTTCGCCCGGCGCCGCTTCCGCTCCGTCCTCCCGGATCACCTTGTACTCAAGCGGCTCCAGCGGTCTGCCGACGGGGATATCTCCCTGAAGGCCGTGCGGGACAGGGTACAGGCAGATCGGGCCAAGCTCTGTCATCCCATAGGTATTCCATACGTTAAAGTCCTCGTTGAAATTGCGCAGGACGAGCTTCTCTCCTCCCGTGATGGCCGTCACAAGGCCGCCGCCGTGATACATCCTGAGCATAGCCGGACTGATATAGGCCATCGTGACGCCGTGCATTTCATTATACCTCTCCATCAGGACGACATCCTTCTGAATCTGGTCATTATAGATATGCACCGTGCCGCCGGCGCGCAGGACTTCATAGAGCAGATGACAGGCGATAAAGTAGAAGGCCGCAGCGGTCCCGAACACCGTCTCTCTCGACCAGCCGTAGGCCTTTACATCGTAGGGGAACAGGTCGTCGAAGGTCTTGCCGGTGTGCAGGACTCCCTTGGGCCTTCCCGTGGAGCCCGACGTATAGATCAGGAGCATATTGTCATCCTGAAGCGGGATCCGGCCGTCCGCCGGCTGTCCGTCGGAGAGGATCTCTTCCATCATCGAAAGGTCGAGGACCAGCGGGCTTTCGCAGTGCTTTGCGATATACCGGATGCGTTCATCCGGGAATGCCAGTCCGGCGGGGACAACAGCGCAGCCGGCAAGCCATATGCCCAGCTCGGCCGCCATGTATTCCATCCCGCGCGGCATATTTACAATAATGAAAGAGCCCTCCGGGATCCCCTTCTCCTGAAGGTATCCCGTTACACACTTTGCATTAAAGACCAGCGTGTGATAATTTGTTTCCCGGGCGCCGCCAAGATCTGTGATGGCCGTCTTGTCCGGAATGGATCTGGCGTTTTCCAGAAGGGCAGCGACCAATCCGGAAATTTCCCGTCTCTCTTCCATGCTCTTTCCTCCTCCCGAAGTTTCAGGAGTCCTGCGCGAACCGCGCGGTCACTCTTTCTCTGATATTTTTGCGGTAGTCATCGGTACAGTACTTGCCGAACATTCCCTCAAACCACATTTCCTTTAACAGAACAACGTCGCTAAAAAGCTGTGAATCGGGTCCCGGCACAGCGGCCTTCTCCGGTCCTCCGAAATATCCTGCCATGAAGGCATCCCAGAATTCCCTGTGCTGGCTTCTGTTCATCCCGGTAAAGGCGTTCAGGTCACTTCTCACGGCCTCCGGGGATCGGAAAAAGGAAAAGTACGTCGTTGCAAGGTCAAAGAGGGGGCATCCGATGGAGAAGTCCCCCATATCGATCAGGAACAGTTCGCCGTCCATGACAAGGACGTTGTTCGGATGAAAGTCCCCGTGCACGTAGGAGGTATACTCATCCAGCTCGCCAAGGAGCGCTTCGATCCGGCGTATTCTTTCAGGACCGGCATATTCGCTCACTGCAGGCAGCGCCCTTCTGATCTGAGCCGTGGCCGGCTGGAAATCCAGGCTGCGCGGCTCGGCGGTATGCAGCTGCTTTGCCGCGTCCGCATACTGCGCTGCAAGCTCCGGGATGCAGGACGCATCCTCCTTCACACACTGTGCGATGGTCTTTGCGTGAAGCGTCTCATAGATCAGGCCTTTCCGGCCTCCCGCCTCTACCATCTCAAAAGAGATCGCGGTAGGCACGCCGGCGATCAGCGCCGCCTTCGCGCCTTCTTTCTCCCTCATCACATATTCCGCCGGGATAAAGTCATAATACAGTTTCAGCAGTGTCTCCTCATCGAGGAAATAGCACTCCCCCGTCCCGCCTCTGGCGAACGGCTCAAGGCCCTCGATCGAGATCTTCCGAAAGAGCGGTTTCTCTTTGTTTTCTTTCATATCCTTGTTTCTCCCTGTCCGGGCACACACATCCGCGGAGGCGCGGCATCAATACCGGGACTGTCCTCACAGCACAGGCAGAGCGTATGATCTGCCCCCTGCTGCTCAAAAAAGAGGACCTTTTCTCCGCGGACCGTTCTTTTGACCGGTATCCAGCCGCCGCCCGGCCCCGCCGCGCTTTCCTCGTCCTTTGCGAGAACAGAGAACGAGGAGAGTCTGATGCGAAGACCGGTCCCTTTCCATTTAAGCCAGCTCTCCTTCCTGCTCCAGAGCAGGCCGGCAAGCGAATCTCTCCTCCCCAGCGGGGCGCTCTGCAGGATCTCCAGCTCCTCCTTCGAGCAGATCTCGGCAAGGAGGGCCGTCCCGGGAGAGAACCTGCGCTCCGCGTCGATTCCCACGGGGATCCCGCAGGGCGCCGCGGCCGCGGCCACCAGAGTCCGGCAGTGGCTGATATTAAATTCCGGCATCCCCTCTCCGGTAAAGAAAGGCTTTCCGTACGGATCCGTGCCGTACCCGGGATCGCTGCCGATCCATCCAAGCCCGGAAAGACCGTCCTCCAGGATCCGGTAGGCCAGGTCATGCAGGCTTCCGTCCCATCCGGCGGGATCCGCGGTAAATGTATAGATCATATCTCCTCTTTCCTAAGGAGCAGGTCTCCCGCCTTAGCGCTCCCTCCCAAAAGGACATACAGTTCCTGCTTCGCGTGCGGCGCGCTCTCCATGGGCGTTCCCTGGGCGTCTGTGATCCCGAGGACGGGAACCGTCTCATCCTCTCCCCCGGGCTTCATGATCTCTATGTTCTCTCCCACGATGAACTTGTTTTTCTGCGTGATCCTGCAGACCGTGCGCGCGCCGCTGCCGGCGCCGCCGCCGGAAGGCTGCGCCTCCTCAACGGTCCCCAGATAGGTGGCGCCTGTAATGTATGCGCCGTCTTCCCCGTAGACCTGCGAATCTTCGTCGGGCTTTCCGTAGTAGAACCCGGTCGTGAAGGGTCTCGTCGTGCAGCGCGAGACCTGCTCCAGGTAACGTTCGCGCTTTGACAGATAAAGCTCGCTGCTTTCCATGAGGTCGTCGATCGCCTGCCTGTACGCCCTCGTCACGGCAGCCACATAGAGCTCCGTCTTCATGCGTCCCTCGATCTTCAGGCTGTCGATCCCCGCGTCGATCAGATCCGGCAGATGATCGATCATGCACAGATCCTTCGAGTTGAATATAAAGGTCCCCCGCTCTGTCTCCTCCACCGGAAAATACTGTCCGGGGCGCGTCTCCTCGACGAGCGCGTAGCGCCAGCGGCAGGGATGGGTGCAGGCTCCGCGGTTGGCGTCCCTGCCCGTAAGGAAATTGCTGAGCAGGCATCTCCCCGAATAGGAGATGCACATCGCGCCGTGCACAAAGGCCTCCGTCTCCATTTCGGCGGGGATCTTCTCCCGGATCTCCTTCCATTCCCGCAGGGAGAGCTCTCTTCCCCCGACGACGCGGGAAGCGCCGAGCGCATGCCAGAAGCGGAAGGTCTCCCAGTTTACATTGTTCGCCTGCGTACTCACATGGAGATCGATCCCGGGGCACTTCTCCTTCGCGATCATAAAAACGCCCGGATCCGCAATGAGGACAGCATCCGGACGGATCTCCTCCAGCTCTTCAAAGTAAGCGGCGATCCCTTCCAGATCCTCATTGTGCGCGATGATGTTCGCGGTCACATAGACCTTAACGCCGTGCTCATGGGCGTATTCGACCGACGCGCGCATCGCCGCGGGCGTAAAGTTCTTTGCCTTGGCGCGGAGCCCGTAAGACTCCCCACCTATATATACGGCGTCAGCGCCGAAAAGGACAGCCGTCCGCAGCACCTCCGGGCTTCCGGCGGGCACCAACAGCTCAGGCCGCTTCATGCTTCCTCCTTCCTGACACTGACGGCAACGCCGTCCGCGCCTGAAAGAATGACGGTCTCCAGCGCCGGATCCTGTCCCAGCGCGCGGAGATATTCCCGCATCCGTTTATGTATGGTCCTGTCTCTCCGGTCAACGGCGTAGCGCGATTCAAGCACGCTCCCCTCCCGGAGGCAGTTGTCGGATACCAGCATCCCGCCGGGACGAAGCAGGCGCATCACCTCGGGAAGGAAGCGCACATACTGTCCCTTCGCGGCATCCATAAAGATAAAGTCAAAGGAGTCCTCCAGGTCCTCAAGGACGCTCCGCGCATCCCCGCAGATCACTTCGATCCGGTCCCGCATCCCACAGGCGGCGATGTTTTCCTCTGCCTCCCGCGCGCGCTCCTCCATGATCTCGATCGTGGTGATCCTGCATCCTTCGGGCGCAGCTGCGGCCATAAGAAGAGCGGAAAAACCGACGGCCGTCCCGATCTCCAGGATCCTTACCGGCTTTTTTGCCGTCACGAGAACGCGCAGCAGCTCCTGCGTCTGCCTGCGCACAATGGGAACATTCTCCCGTCTTGCTTTCTCCTCCAGCGCATCGAGGAAGGGCCCGTTTCCTTTTCCGATCGTTTCAAGAAAGACGTCCAGCCTTTCCGCGTCAATGCCGGTCTCCTCCCGGTCCGGCCCGCGGTCACACATCGGTCACCTCGGTATGGAGATCCAGCGGATCCAGCACCATATCCGCGGTGTGCTGCAGGATCCTGCACATGCGCACCTCCGACCTGAAATAGGCGTCCGCCGCCGGAGAGCGGCGAAGCCGGTTCATCATATCGACCAGCGCGGCGCGCTCCGCGTCGCGGTCCGGGATATCATCACTGTTCTGAAACCGGAAGGCGCGCTGCCTGTATTCCTCGACTGCGGAAAGAAGCTCCGGATCTTCCTCCACCTGCTTCCTGCACCGCTGATATTCCGCGTATTCTTTGCTGGCGCGCACGGTATCCCTGAGCGCCTCCGTTGCATCCATGATCTCTTTATTCATCGTCTTTTTTCTCCATGCCCCTCCCGGACAAGATCAAAGCCGCCCGGCCCGCTGCGCGGACATAAGCGGCTCTTCATGATCCTTTATTCAGACACGTCCATAATGATAGGCAGAATCATCGGATTCCTCTTCGTCCTCTTCCACAGGAAGTCGCCCAGCGAATCCCTGATCGTATTCTTGATCTTATTCCACTCTGTGATGCCCCTGTCCAGACATCCGTCCAGGGCATCCTCCACAACGCTGCGCGCCTCCTCCATCAGATCCTCGGATTCACGCACATACACAAAGCCTCGGGAGATGATATCCGGGCCGGCAAGGACCTGTCCCTCCGGACCCATCGAGAGGGCGACGATCATGATCCCGTCCTCGGCAAGATGCTGACGGTCGCGCAGTACGATATTTCCCACGTCGCCCACGCCGAGGCCGTCCACAAGGACGCTTCCCGCCTGTACATGGCCGACCACGCCGCCCCTCTTGTCCGACAGTTCCAGCACGTCCCCGCTCTTTAAGAGGAAAATGTTGTCCTTCGGGATGCCGAGATCGGCGGCAAGCTCCGCCTGCGCCTTCCTGTGACGGAATTCACCGTGCACGGGGATCGCGTAGCGCGGCTTGACGAGCGTGTAGATCAGCTTGATCTCCTCCTGGCAGGCATGCCCGGAGACATGCGCGTCCTGGAAGATGACGTTCGCTCCCTTCATGGACAGCTCGTTGATCACCTTGGATACGGCTTTTTCGTTCCCGGGGATCGGGTTCGAGCTGAAGATGACCGTATCGCCGGGCTTGATCATGACCTTGCGGTGCATGTTGGCCGCCATCCTGGAGAGGGCCGCCATGGACTCGCCCTGGCTGCCGGTGGTGATGAGCACCGTCTTCTCGTCCGGATAATTGTTCAGTTCCTCCACGCTGATCAGCGTGTTGTCCGGCACCTGCAGATAACCCATGTCCATGGCCGTCGATATGACGTTCACCATGCTCCGTCCCTCGAGGACGACCTTCCGTCCGTACTTGCAGGCGGAGTTGATGATCTGCTGCACGCGGTCGACATTCGACGCGAAGGTCGCGATGATGATCCGCGAATTCTCATGCTCGGCAAAGATGGTGTCAAAGGTGTGGCCCAGCGTCCGCTCCGAGGCGGTAAAGCCCTTCCGCTCCGCGTTCGTGCTCTCGCAGATGAGGGCGAGGACGCCCTTTTTGCCGATCTCCGCAAAGCGCTGAAGGTCGATGGCATCGCCGAAGACCGGCGTGTAGTCCACCTTAAAATCACCGGTATGCACAACAATGCCCGCCGGTGAGTAGATCGCCAGCGCGGCGGCATCCTGTATACTGTGGTTCGTCTTGATAAATTCGATCCGGAAATCGCCCAGATTGATGGACTGTCCGGGCCTTACGACTCTCCGCTTTGTCGTTTTCATCAGGTCATGCTCCTCGAGCTTGCGCTCGATGAGCCCCATGGTGAGCCTGGTCGCGTAAAGCGGGACGTTCAGCTCCTTCAGAATATAAGGAACCGCTCCGATATGATCTTCATGTCCGTGCGTGAAAACAAAGCCTTTTACCTTGTCACTGTTCTCCTTCAGATAAGAGATATCCGGGATCACGAGGTCGATGCCCAGCATATCATCTTCAGGAAATGCCAGACCGCAGTCCACGACAATAATACTGTCCTCATATTCGAAGGCAGTAATATTCATCCCTATCTGCTCAAGTCCGCCGAGAGGGATGACACGCAATTTTGAATTTTCAATAACTTTCAAGCAATTACCTCCGTACTTACTTCCGGAAGCAGAAAACAGCCCTGAAAAGAGGCTATATGATATCAATATCCTCCATCATCTGTGAAAAAATATTTCCGATCGCGGAAAGCTCCGCATCATCTTCAACAAATTCATAGACGGCTTCTTCGTCCTCCTGTCCGGAGAGATCCTTCAGGATCCAGGCGTCTCCGTCGCCATCCTCCGTGTCCGTAACGAGAAGATAGCTGACGCCTGCAACGACGGTCTGCTCCAGAACATAAAACGATACCGCTTCCTGTTCTCCTTCCGGCATTAATGTGATCTTTTCCATTTTTATCCCCAATGATCCGCCGACCCCATACGGCGGAAAAATTCAAACCCAGGGCCGCCCTTACTGCTGCCGGCGGCTGTCCATATATTCCTGCAGCATCATGACTGCTGCGACCGTGTCGATCACGGACTTGCGATTCTCTTTGCGCACACCGCTCTCCTCGAGGGCGCGGTCCGCGGCGGCTGTCGTCAGCCGTTCATCCCAGAGCACGACCGGCAGTCCGGTCCGGTCCTCCAGCATCCGCGCGAACTCCTCCGTTTTCCGGGCACGCTCGCCCTCGGAGCTGTTCATGTTCCTCGGATAACCGAGTACGATACAGGTAACGCCACGCTCCGCGCAGATCTCTTCGATCCTTGCCAGTGTGCGGCGCAGTTTATTCTCTCTCTCCCGGACGATGGTCCCGATTCCCTGCGCCGTAAGGCCAAGCGGATCGCTGACGGCAACGCCCACTGTCTTCGAGCCGTAGTCCAGCCCCATCAGGACTTCACCGCTCATTGCATCTTCCACGACTCGTTCCTGATATATTCGCGAAGCAGTTCCTCCACAAGCTCGTCCCTCTCCACCTTCATGATCAGGCTGCGGGCGTTCTTGTGGCTGGTAATATAGGTCGGATCCCCGGACATGATATATCCGACGATCTGGCTGACCGGATTATATCCCTTTTCCGCCATTGCCACATAAACAAACTCGAGAACTTTTTTGACCCTTACCTCCGGGTCTGTCTCCATGTTGAAATACTGTGTGTTGTTGATCTCCGCCATCTAATCACTTCCTTAATTTCCGGGAGCTGTGACTTATTCGTCTCTGTTCCGCGATGTCCCTGGACATATACATTCAGAGTAATTCTAATATAAAATCGTTAATTAATCAATCCGGTTTTGCAAGTTCCGGCAAAAACAGGCAGGGTCCGCCCGGCACAGGCGGCGCCGTGAGCGTGCCAAATAGGATCCGGTTCCTAAGATCCCCGGTCTTCTCATCTGCGGGCATGGCCGCCCGGATATATTCCCTTGTGTACCCGGTGTACACCTTCCCGGCCCCCGCAAGGCCGACCGAATCACCGGGGACTTCCTCCTCGAAGAGCACCTCCGTGCGCTCTCCCTCCCGCGCGGCGGCAAAAGCCCTGCGGTTTTCCGCGTCGAGAGCGGCAAGCCGCGCGCTCCTCTCCGCCTTCACCGGCTCCGGGATCTGGTCCGGCATCGCGGCGGCGCGGGTCCCTTTGCGCATGGAATAGCGGAAAATGTGGGTCTCATAGAGCCGGATACGGCGAAGAAATTCCTCCGTACAGGCAAACTCCTCCTCCGTCTCCCCGGGGAAGCCGACGATCACGTCCGTCGTCAGGGCGGGACGGTCGAACGCATCCCGCAGCAGGCCGCAGCAGGCCTCAAAGGCGGCGGTGTCATAGTGACGGTTCATTCTCTTAAGGACGCTGTCGCAGCCGCTCTGCAGCGAAAGATGGAAATGCGGACAGAGCTTTGGCAGGCTCCGCACGGTATCCACAAAGGATTCGGTGATGATCCCGGGCTCCAGGGAGCCGAGCCTTATTCTCTCGATCCCGGGAATCTCGCAGGCGCGGGTAAGAAGCCCGGCCAGTCCCGTCCCTGTGTCCGTCCCATAGGAGCTGATGTGGATCCCCGTCAGCACGATCTCCTTTACGCCGAAGCCGGCGATCGCGCCGATCTCCCGCAGGATCTCCTCCTCATCGCGGCTGCGCACCCGCCCCCTTGCGTAGGGGATGATGCAGTAGCTGCAGAACTGGTTGCATCCGTCCTGGATCTTAATATAAGCCCGGGTGTGCTCACGGACGTCGGAGAGGAACATCGGTTCCACGCTGCGCACCCGGCTGATGTCGACGACCTGCTCCACGCAGGGCGTTTTGTCCTCCCCCGCCGTCTCCTCCCTGCACCGGAAAAACTCCTCCAGGCAGGCGGTCAGGCTCTGCTTGCGGTCATTCCCGAGGATCAGGTCGGCGTCGCGCTCAAGGCCGTCCCTGTCCGTCGCCGTCTGCACATAGCAGCCGGCCGCGACGATGACCGCCTGCGGATTCATCTTCCGCGCGCGGTGCAGCATCTGCCTCGATTTCCGGTCCGCGATATTGGTCACAGAGCAGGTATTGATCACATACACGTCCGCGCCCGGCTCGAAGGGGACGATCTCGTAGCCGGCCTCCTCGAGCTGCTGCCGCATGACCTCTGTCTCATATGAATTTACCTTGCAGCCGAGGCTGTGCAGCGCGGCTTTTCTTTTTCCCGGTGACATTGCCATTTCACGCCTTCCTGTCCTGCTTGCATCTTGACTTATAAGTCTTATAACGATAAAATACAGTCGAACGATAATTTTGATTAATGACGGAGGGGAGAAAATTAATGAAAACCGTACAGATCTCATTAAATTCTATTGATAAAGTAAAATCCTTTGTAAACGATATCTCCAGATTCAGCTACGATTTTGACCTCGTCTCCGGAAGATACGTTATCGACGCAAAATCCATCATGGGCATCTTCAGCCTGGATCTTTCCAAACCGATCGATCTGAGCATCCACACCGACGAAGATGTCGACAAGATCCTTGAGGTGTTAAAGCCTTATCTGATCTGACACAGAATGGTTCAAAGGCCCTTCGCAGCGCGGAGGGCCTTTTCTTTTGCGCATTTTCGGATCCTTTTCTACGCCCTGATCTCCACCACTTCGGCGGTCCTTACCGCCTCTTCCATCAGCTCGTCGATCTTTTCCGCAAGCTTTCTTTCCGAGCGTTCGATCGCCCGCAGGTTCGGCTTGGTCACAGGATGCTTCGCGACAAAGATCGTGCAGCAGTCCTCATAGGGAAGGATGGATGTCTCAAAGGTCCCGATCTGCTCCGCGATCTCGACGATCTCGCGCTTGTCAAAGGCGATCAGCGGCCGGAAGACCGGCAGCGTGCAGACCGCGTTCGTCACCGCCAGGCTCTGCATGGTCTGGCTGGCCACCTGGCCCACGCTCTCGCCCGTCACCAGCGACAGGCAGCCGCACTTTGCGGCGAAGATCTCCGCCAGCTTCATCATATACCGCCGCATGATGATCGTCAGTTCGTCGTGCGGACACTGCTCATAGATATACAGCTGGATATCCGTAAAGTTGATCACATGGAGCCGGATGGGTCCCGCGTACACGGCCACCTGCCTGGCAAGGTCCTCCACCTTCTGCCTGGCGCGCTCGCTCGTGTAGGGCGGCGCGTGGAAGTAGACCGCGTCCAGCACCACGCCGCGCTTTGCCATCATATAGCCGGCAACGGGGCTGTCGATACCGCCGGAGAGCAGGAGCATGGATCTCCCGCCCGTCCCTGCGGGCATTCCCCCCGGTCCGGGGATCACGCGGGAATAGATATAGATCAGCTCCCTGATCTCCACGTGGAAAAGGATGTCGGGCTCATGCACGTCCACCGCTGCCTCCGGACACCACTCCAGGATGCGGCCGCCCAGGTAAGCGTTCACCTCCATGGATTCCACCGGATAGCTCTTGCGCGCGCGGCGGGTGACGACCTTGAAGGTCTTTCCCTTCAGATCGTACTCTCCCTCCTCAAGGAAGCGGATCATGTCGTCGCCGAGCGCTTCAAGCCCTCTGTCGTCCGTCTTCATGACGGGGCAGATCCCGACGATGCCGAACACCTTTTTCAGCGCCTCCAGCACCTCCCAGGATTCGCAGCTTCCGTCGGATTCCACATAGATCCTCCCCTGCTCCTTGCGGGTATGGAATTCACCCTGCAGGCGTTCAAGGGCCAGGTCGATCTGGCGGACCAGCGCGTCCTCAAAAAGATGGCGGTTCTTTCCCTTGATCCCTATCTCTCCGTATTTGATCAGATATGTCTGCTCCATCTGTCTGCTCTCCTTTTTAATGTCTCGTATAGCGGCGCAGCATCGGCACCAGTTCCCGCAGAACCTCCAGCGTGTAGTCCACCTCCTGCGGCGTATTCAGCGTGCTGAAGCTGAAGCGCAGGGCCGACTCCAGCGCGTCCTTCGGCAGTCCGAGCTCTTTGAGCACCGGGCTCACCGGAAGCTTTTTGTTCGTGGAGCAGGCGGATCCGGCGGATACGCAGATCCCGCGGTCCTCCAGCGCGTGGAGAAGGACCTCGCTGCGGATCCCCGTGAAGGAGGCATTCACGATATGCGGCGCGCTCCCCTCATCCGATCCGCTGTTGATCCTAACGTCCGGGATCTCCCGAAGTCCCGCTTCCAGCCGGTCCTTCAGGCTCCGCATACAGGCAGCCTTTTCCTCCAGGTCCTCACAGGCAAGAGAAGCAGCAAGGCCGATTCCGGCCGCGCCGGGCACATTGTCGGTCCCGGAGCGCATCCCGCCCTGCTGGCCGCCGCCCAAAATGATCGGCCGTATTTTCGTCTTTTCCTTCACATATAAAAAGCCCGTCCCCTTCGGGGCGTGGATCTTATGTCCGCTCACGGATACGAGATCGGCATTCAGGTTCCTGGGATAGATCCTGTACTTTCCGAAGGCCTGCACGGCGTCCACATGGAAGAGAATGGCCGGGTCGTACGCCTTGATGATCCGCCCGATCTCTTCGATCGGCTCCACGGCGCCCATCTCGTTATTGACATACATCACGGAGACCAGGATCGTATCTTCGCGGAGCGCGTCGGCGAGCCGGCCGGGATCCACATGCCCTGCGGCGTCGACGGGAAGGACGGTCACCTCAAAGCCGAGCTCCTCAAGAAGAAGCAGCGGCTGTCTGACCGCTGCGTGTTCGACCGCGGATGTAATGATGTGCTTTCCCCTGCGGCGGTTCGCCATGGCGCCGCCGATCAGCGCCCAGTTATCGGACTCGGTGCCGCCGGAGGTGAAGAAGATCTCCTTCTCCGAAACTTTCATTGCCGAGGCGATCTGTCCGCGCGCCGTCCGGAGATACCGCTCCGCCTCCACGCCTCTGATGTGCATGGAGGAGGGATTGCCGAAATCCTCCGTCATCACCTTACAGACCAGGTCACTCACCTGCGGGAGAACGACCGTCGTCGCAGAGTTGTCAAAGTATACTTCCATCTGTCTCCTCACTTCTCCCCTCCAGGGCGAACATCAGCGCGGCAAGGACGGCGACTCCCGCCGTCTCCGTGCGCAGTATCCGCCTGCCGAGGGTAATGGCGCTGGCACCGCGTGCCGCGGCCCTCGCCACCTCTTCTTCCTCCAGGCCGCCCTCGGGGCCGATAAAGATCCCGACCGACTGGCCGGGACGAACGGCGCCGAGCACCTCCCTGGTATGATTCATGTCCGCGGCGTTCTCGTACGGGATCAGCTTCACATCGAGGCTCTCCGCGTAGTCCAGCGCCTCATCAAACGTCATGAGAGGATGGACGCGGGGAATGATCAGCCGCTTCGACTGCTTTGCCGCGCTCTCCGAGATCGCGTTCCACCGCTTCAGCCTGGCTTCCCGCTTCTTTGCGTCCAGCTTTACGATGCTGCGCGCCGTCTCCACCGGAACGACCTCATAGACACCGAGCTCCACCGCTTTCTGGATGACGAGCTCCAGCTTGTCGCTCTTCGGAAGACCCTGAAAAAGCACGAGGCGGGACGGCAGTTCCGCCCCGGTCTCCTCTGCCAGCAGTATTTTTGTCCGGATCTGCTGCGGATCCAGTGAGAGGATCTCGCAGCGGTATTCCACGCTGTCCTCTCCCGTGCAGAGACGCACGTTCTCGCCCGGCTTCATCCTGAGGACGTTCCGGATATGATTGACGTCTTCACCGCGGATGATGATCTCATCCTCCGAGATATCCTCCGGGTCTACAAAAAACCGATACATAGATCTCTCCCGCTCAGAGAGGGCGGCGGGCCGTCACACAGACCCACTCTCCCTGCGCCGTCGTTTCAATGACCTCCAGGCCGGCCGCGCGGCACGCTTCCTCCACGATCCCCTGCTTCTCCGCAAGGATCCCGGACGTAATATAGATCCCGCCGGGGCGCAGGGCCTTCGCGGCCTGCGGCGTCATCGGGACAAGGATCTCCGCAAGAATGTTTGCGGTCACGATATCATAGGCGGCCTCGCCGACCGTCTCCTGCACCTGCGGATCGTCGATCAGGTTGCCGAGGATCACGTCCATTTTGCCGGCACCGATCCCGTTGGCTTCAAGGTTCTCCTGTACGGCCGTGATCGCGCACGGATCAAGGTCCGTCCCGACCGCGCATGCAGCGCCAAGCTTTAAGGCCGCGATGGAAAGGATCCCGCTGCCGGTCCCAAGGTCCAGCAGCTTCGTTCCTTCGCGCGTATATTTTTTCAGCTGTCTGATGCACAGCTGGGTCGTCTCATGCATGCCCGTCCCGAAGGCCGTGCCCGGATCGATCCGGATGATCATGGAAACATCCCCGGCATCCTCCGGCTCCTCCCAGGAGGGAACGATCAGGATGTCGTCGACCCGGAACTGGTGGAAATACTGCTTCCAGTTGTTCACCCAGTCGATATCCTCCGTCAGGGACTCCTCGATCGTGCAGGGACCGATATTTGCCCATGACCGCAGCTCCTCCAGAGCAGCGCGGACATTCTTCAGGATCTGCGCCCGGTCCGCGTCCTCCTCCAGATAAAAGCTCAGCCAGGCCCTCTCATCCGCCTCTCCGGGATCGGGAAGGATGTCAACGAACATCTGCTTCTTATCCTCCTCGGTGAGCGGAATGCTGTCCTCGATCTCCACGCCTTCCACACCCGCCTCCGCGAGCGTGGCGATCACGATGTCCTCGGCGTCGGCAAGTATTTCCATTCTGTATCTGACCCAGCGCATCTTCTCTTAAGCTTCCTCCTGATCTCCGTATCCGTTCGGATTGTTCTTCTGCCAGTTCCAGGAATGCGCGCACATCTCATCGATGCCGTACTGCGCCTTCCAGCCGAGCTCCTTCTCCGCCTTCGCGGGATCGCAGTAGCAGACGGCGATATCGCCGGCACGGCGGGGCATGATCTGATAGTCGATCGCATGACCGCAGGCTTTGCCGAAAGCTTCGACGACCTCCAGCACGCTGCAGCCTCTCCCGGTCCCGAGATTGTAAATGCTCACGCCCTCTTTGTCCGCAAGCTTCTCGATGGCCCTGACATGGCCGGCGGCCAGATCCTGCACATGGATATAGTCGCGGATGCCCGTTCCGTCGGGTGTGTCATAGTCATTGCCGAAGACGCGCAGATAAGGACGGCGGCCGATGGCGACCTGCGCCACATACGGGACCAGATTGTTCGGGATGCCCTTCGGATCCTCACCGATCAGTCCGCTCGGATGCGCGCCGATCGGATTGAAGTAGCGCAGAAGGATCACATTCCACTCGGGATCCGCCGTATGAAGATCCGTGAGGATCTGCTCCAGCATCCATTTTGTCCATCCGTAGGGGTTCGTGCAGATCCCCTTCGGGCTCTCCTCCGTGATCGGAACGCTCTCGGGATCCCCGTAGACCGTTGCGGAGGAGCTGAAGATGATGTTCTTGACGCCGTGGCTGCGCATGACCTCGCACAGGACGAGCGTTCCGGAGATATTGTTCTTATAATATTCAAGCGGCTTCTCGACAGACTCGCCGACTGCCTTGAGTCCGGCGAAATGGATGACCGCGTCCACCGGAGCCGCTTCAAAGGCGCCGGCCAGCGCTTTGGCGTCGGCAATATCCGCGTTCACGAAGCGCAGATCCTTGCCCGTGATCTCCTTTACGCGCTCCAGCGCTTTCTCACTCGAATTGCAGAGGTTGTCGACGACAGTTACCTCATAGCCCGCATTCAAAAGTTCAACACAGGTGTGACTTCCGATATATCCGGCTCCGCCGGTCACAAGAATATGCATAGGTTCCTCCTTATTCCTTATCTGATGATTTATCTGATCTCTGTTCCGCCGACCGGACGGATAGAAAGTTCCTGGCAGCTGCCCTCGCCCAGAGCGGCGTCTACGCCCTTCTTAAAGTCGTCCAGCATATCCTTCGGCACGAAGGCCTGGATCGTTCCGGCAAAACCTCCGCCATGCACACGGGATGCGCCGCGTTTGCCCAGCAGACACTTGCTCACCGCAAGCGCGACTGCCATCTCCTGATGCTTGATGGCGCCGCAGGGAACGATGTTCTGCAGATACAGCCAGGAGCTGAGTCCCGATTCGTTGACAAGCGTCAGGAATGTATCGATATCCCCGGCCTCCAGCGCCTCGACCTGCTTCGTCACACGGTCATTATCCTGCAGGAAATGAAGGGCGCGAAGAGCTGCGCGGTCACCCGCCTGCTCCCTGACGCGCGGAAGCTCCCTGGCAAGATCCTCGATCGTGATCTCACGCAGGACATTCTTCCCGAAGACATCGCAGACAGCCTTGTCTTCCCTCGGGATCGCGGCGTACTCATCCGTCAGATCCACATGGTCCGCACCGGAATTAACAATGCAGAGCGCAAGTCCGAACTTGTCAAAGTCGATATCCAGCTTTTTAACGACCGGCTTTTCCGTATCCTTAAAATCGATGGTCAGGATATTGCCCACGGAAGAAGCCATCTGGTCAAGAAGTCCGCTCGGCTTTCCGAAGTGCACGTTCTCCGCGTACTGACCGATCTGCGCGATCTTGACCGCATCCACGGACTCGTCAAAATAAAGATTATTGATGATATTTCCAAGCAGGACCTCGTACGCTGCCGAGGAGCTGATCCCGCTGCCCGAAAGCACGCTGGAGGTCACGGCGATCTCCATGCCGCCGAGCTTGCAGCCAAGCTTCGCAAAGCCGTCCACTACTCCGCGGAGAAGGGCATGTGAAGAGTTTTTCTGGTCTTCACGGACCGAAAGGTCACGGATATCGATCTCAGCAGGAGTATGTCCCTTGGAGAAAACACGGATCACCGGCTCCTCGATGGGGGCTGCCGCCGCGATCGTATCAAGGTTTACCGACGCGGCAAGGACACGGCCGTTCTGATGATCGGTATGGTTGCCGCCGATCTCGGTCCTGCCAGGCGCAGAGAACAGGCGGATCTTATCGCTGTCCCCGTACTGCTCTCCGAAAAGGTCCAGAACTTCCTCGTACCTCTTTTTGTTCTCGTCTGCCAGAGCCCCGTAAAGTTCATGCAGCTTTCCGTCAAGCGTCGGGCCTTCCAGCTTCTCTTTCCATTCTCTGATATTCATACCTTCCTCCTGTTCCGGAGCCATAATCGGCCCTCGGCGATGATCAGTCCGTGATCCGGATCTGTTTTTCCATAACTGTCCTTTTGACAGTATACACAGAATCGGCAGCGGATGCCACCATTAACTTTGATTTTAACTGTTATTTTAACGGTTATTTCACCCCATAAAAAGAGGTCCTCTCTTTGAAAGAGGACCCCTTGTCATTAAAATGGAAGCAATGGGGCTCGAACCCATGACCTCTCGCGTGTGAGGCGAACGCTCATCCCGGCTGAGCTATGCTTCCCTGTGACGTTTTCCATTATACCACGAATTCAAAATTTGAGAAGTCTCTTTTTTTCTTTTTTTCCTCTTGCTTTTTTTACCCGGATGATATAGAATAACAAATGTCTCACGTGAGCGAGACCTGTGGTTCCCTGGTCAAGCGGTTAAGACGCCGCCCTCTCACGGCGGAAACAGGGGTTCGATTCCCCTGGGAACTGCTCGTAAAAAACACACCGGTTTTTGCCGGTGTGTTTTTTTATTCTCCGAGAAAACCGAGGTACTCATCGAACACGTTGAACAGCATATCGCCGGAGCAGACAGGCACCTCTCCCGTCGTGCCCGGCAGGGGTGCATAGGTGTAAATGTCCTCCGCCCTCGTAAGGACAAGTGCCGGGATCACATTATAGGAGGGGCCGAACAGGACTTCCATATACTCACAGTACTTGGCCGCCTGCTCCACTTCCTTCGGATCCGCCTCATCCTTCATTTTAAATTCCAGGGAAAAGGCCGTCTGCGGAGCGATAACGAGCACATCCGCGTAGATCCGCACATGTCCCCTGGTCCTGATCCTCAGTTCAAATCCGATCTCCCAGTCCTTATACCCCGGGCAGCCCGCCTCCTCCAGATCCCGGAAGAGTCCGGTCATGACCTCCCTGCAGTCGCGGAAGGAGTGAAAAAGCCCCCTTGTATCATTCAGGCTGCGGCCGATCCGCCCGCAGCCTTCCTTAAGCTCCTCCAGCCAGCTGTCCTCATCCAGGCCGAGGAATTCCCGCACGAGTCCGTAGTATCCGCAGTAATCCTCCAGTCCCCGGTGCGGCGTCTGCTGGCGTATCAGTCCGTACCACCGGTAATCTTTGTCCCGGTAGCACAGATCGCTCATGAAGGGAGACACGTAGAGATAGTGGTTGACTGTTTTTCTGTCGCAGCCGGCAAGGTTCGCGATCTCGCGAGCGGTTACGCCGTCCCTGCTGCAGATGCATGTGTAGATATCTCTTTCTTCCCTTGCGACCATCTCTTCTTCGTCCTGTTTTTACTCTTCTACGCTCCGGCCGAAGCGGTCATAGGGAAGCTCGGCTTCCACGGGCCTTCCCGCCCGGAGACTTGCCGGAACATCCAGGATCCGCTGGTTCCGGCTTCCCCGAAAACGCAGCATCAGATCTCTCTGCTCCAGGATAAAGGGCCCATCCACAAGGATATCGATCAGGGAGAGGAGCTCGTCCGTCTCCCCGCAGCGCGCATGTCCTTCCGGGAGATGCGGCGCAAGCTCTCCTCCGCCGGCTCCGTCCCGGATCTCCTCCCAGGTATCCCCCGAGAAAGCCCAGATGCTCTTATCCGGGAACCGCTCCCTGACTTTTCTGAGGAACGGAAGAAGCGCTCTCTGGTTCTCCGGCTCAAAGGGTTCTCCGCCGAGAAGCGTAAGCCCGTTAACATAGGCAGGGGCAAGGCTGTCCAGAACCTCCTGCTGTACCTTCTCATCAAAGGGGCTGCCGTATCCGAAGCTCCAGGTGCACTCATTGAAGCAGTCTTTGCAGTGACGTCTGCATCCTGAAACAAACAGGCTCGTTCTTACGCCGAGCCCGTTTGCTGTATCACAATATTTAATATCTGAATAATTCATGCCTGTCTCTTCTCAAACCGATCCGCAGATCACAGATGGAGCACACGGTCCTGGATCTCCTGGGTCCTGCCCTGATTCCAGAACTGCGTCCCGATATAGCCGCAGGTCCTTCTCGCCACAGAGAGCATGCTCTGGTCGCGGTTTCCGCAGTTCGGGCATTCCCAGACCAGCTTGCCGGAGGAATCCTTTACGATCTTGATCTCTCCGTCGTAACCGCAGCACATGCAGTAGTCGCTCTTTGTGTTGAGCTCCGCGTACATGATATTGTCATAGATATACTTCATGACGGAGAGGACCGCCGGGATATTGTTCTGCATATCCGGCACCTCTACATAGCTGATCGCTCCGCCCGGTGACAGACGCTGGAATTCAGCCTCGAATTTCAGCTTGCTGAAGGCATCGATCTGCTCCGTTACATGTACGTGATAGCTGTTCGTGATATAGTTTTTATCCGTAACACCCGGGATGACTCCGAACCGGCGCTGCAGGCACTTCGCAAAGCGGTATGTGGTGGACTCCATCGGCGTTCCGTAGAGAGAATAGCTGATATTCTCGGCTGCGCGCCACTCTGCGCACTTGTCGTTCAGATGCTGCATCACGCTGAGCGCGAACGGCTTGGCTTCCGGATCCGTGTGGGTCTTACCCATCATGCGGACGCACATCTCATAAAGGCCCGCATACCCGAGAGAGATCGTCGAGTAGTTATTGTAGAGAAGCTTGTCGATCGTCTCGCCCTTTTTCAGTCTGGCAAGAGCGCCGTACTGCCAGAGGATGGGCGCAACATCGGAGACGGTCCCGAGCAGGCGCTCATGCCTGCACCTTAAAGCGCGGTGGCAGAGCTCGAGCCTCTCGTCCAGGATCTCCCAGAAGCGGTCCATATCGCCTTCCGCGGAGCAGGCAACGTCTACAAGGTTGATCGTAACGACGCCCTGGTTGAAACGGCCGTAATACTTGTGCGCGCCGTTCTCGCCCAGGCCTTCGGTATCCGGCGTAAGGAAGGAGCGGCATCCCATGCAGGGATAAACGTCCCCGTTCTTATACTCCCGCATCATCTTTGCGGAGATATAATCCGGCACCATTCTCTTCGCGGTACACTTGGCAGCAAGCTCGGTCAGGGACCAGTACCGGGAATCTTCGGTGATGTTGTCTTCATCAAGCACATAGATCAGCTTCGGGAATGCCGGTGTGATCCAGACGCCCTTCTCGTTCTTGACGCCTTCCATGCGCTGCTCGAGCACTTCGCGGATGATGGCGGCAAGGTCGTCCCTTGTCCTTCCCTCCGGCACCTCGTCCAGATACATGAACATGGTCACGAACGGAGCCTGCCCGTTACAGGTCATCAGCGTGATCAGCTGATACTGGATGGTCTGGATACCGCTGCGGATCTCATCCTTAAGGCGGGTCTCCGTGATCCGGTCAATGATCGCATCGTCGAGCGCTTCCCCGCAGATCTTCCTCTCCTCAATGACGGACTTGCGGATCTTCTGTCTGCTGATATCCACAAAGGGAGCCAGATGAGAAAGCGTGAAGGACTGGCCGCCGTACTGGTTGCTGGCGACCTGCGCGACGATCTGCGTGGTCACGTTGCAGGCGGTAAAGAAGCTGTGCGGCTTTTCGATCATCGTCTCGCTGATGACCGTACCGTTCTGCAGCATGTCCTCAAGATTGATCAGGTCGCAGTTGTGCTCTCTCTGGGCAAAGTAATCCGCGTCATGGAAATGGATGATGCCTTCCTCGTGCGCGCGGACGATATCCTCGGGGAGAAGCAGCCTTTTCGTCAGGTCTTTGCTGACTTCGCCGGCCATATAATCCCTCTGGGTCGAATTGATCACAGGGTTCTTGTTGGAATTCTCCTGCTTGACCTCCTCGTTTGCCCTGTCGATCAGCGCAAGGATCCCGTTATCGGTCGTGTTGGACTTCCTGGTCAGTTCTCTTCTGTAGCGGTAGCGGACGTACTTCTGCGCGACTTCATAACCGCGCATCTCCATAATGCCGGTCTCGACAAGATCCTGAATCTCCTCGACGCTCATGGCCCTTCCCGCCTCGCGCGCCATCTGTTCGATCTTGTCCGCGATCGCGACGATCTGAAAATCGTTGAGCTGATGCAGCTTGTCGACTTCCTTGTTGGCTTTCCTGATCGCGTTGATAATCTTGTCGATATCAAACTCGACCTCTTCGCCGCTCCTCTTGATAACCCTCATTTTTGCCGTTGTTTCCATCTCTTTCTCCCAATACAATATATAGACAATTATAAGTTCCGTCTCTACAAGATTTGGTGCAGAACTAATAATACAACACTGCCGGGGAAAAGAAAAGAGGGAACCGCGATATTACGATGTAAAAAATCGGCTCTTCAAAAACACTAAATTTTGTATGGTTTTAATAAATTACCCGTCTGCAGGCACTAATTTCCACTGTGCCTCCCTTTCGTCCGGGAAGGTATCATAGGGCGCAAATATAAGAGGGCTGCCCTCCCCTGCGTCCCCGCCGGCAAGGCCTGCCGTCGTCTCATCGTGCCCGTGGATCAGGACGGTCCCCTCCCCGCAGCTCCGGATGCGGAACATCTGCCAGGGACTGTCATCCGGATCCCCAAGCCCGAGCAGGCCGGTCTCCGGATCCAGAGAGAGGCACCTTGCGGGATCCTGCGCGGGGCGGATCCTGAAAAGGGTGCTCTCCCCGGGAACGGTCTCCAGATCAAACACCGCATAGTCGTCCCAGACATTCTCCCACACAATGATCCGATCCTCGGAGCGGGATACGCACCAGTTGATATCCTCCCCGCCCGCGGAGACGATGTACCATTCTCCGTCCAGACCGCTGCAGAGGTCACCCGCGCCCGGCAGTTCTCCCGTCTCCGGCAATCCTTCTCCTGCTGCGCTCTCCTGCGCTGCCGGCTGTGCGTCCGCTGACGGTCCGCTGACGGAGAGCAGAAAATACATCAGGATCCCGGCCGCCGCCATCCCGGCGCAGATCACTGCGCTCAGGCGCGGACCTGACGCGGTGCGGGAAGGAAGAGCCGCGGCAAACTCATCGGCGGAGGCAAAGCGTCTCCCGGGATCGGGCTCGAGGGCGCGGGACAGCGTCTCCCTCGCGCGCTTTGACAGTCTGCAGGGGAGAGCGTCAAGAGGATCCGGCGCCTCCCCGGAGATCCGAAGGAGCGCGTCCGCCGGCGCCGCTCCGCTCATGCCAAAACACACCGTGGCAGCGAAGGCGTAAACGTCCGTCCATGGACCGGTATCCCCTCCCGCGCGGCACTGCTCAGGCGGCGCGTATCCGCTCTTAAAGGCTGCAGCGCCCTCCTCCCTAAGCGGGACGGCCGCCCCGAAGTCCATCAGCACACCGCTGCCGTCCCTCAGGATCATGATGTTCTCGGGGCTCACATCCCTGTGCACGACGCCGAACTGCTGGATCCTGACCAGCGCGCCGAGGACGGGGGAAAGAAGAGCCATGGTCTCCTCATAGGTCATGGGCCCGTTCCTCTTCACATACTCCTGCAGGGTCACGCCGTCCAGGTACTCCATCACAATATAGGCGGTGCCATTCTCCTCAAAGTGGTCCCGCACGCCGACGGTCCCTTTCACACCCTGCTCCCTGAGCATGGCGAGGACCCTGGCCTCGCGCAGGAAGGCGTCCTTCTGCTCCTCCATCAGCGCCCTGTCCTTCATCCTGCAGGAGACCTGCAGATCCCGCCCGCGGGAACAGATGTGCCGCAGGAACAGTTCCTTGACCGCCATCACGGTCTCAAGGTGAATATCAAGCGCAATGTACGTGATCCCGAATCCGCCCTCTCCCACGGAGGCGCCGATCATATACTTTCCGTCAAGCACGGTCCCCGGCGGAAGATGGTCCGGAGGGCACCGGTAAGCTGCTTCATCGAAGCCGCACATCGCGCAGATGCTCTCCCCCTCCCCCTTTCTCCGCATGCATCTGGGACAGATCCGGTTTTCATGCATGACCGTTCTCCTTTCCGTCAGTACTGCTTTGCTCCGCCGCGCAGGTGCCTGAGCTTTTGAAAGAACATCCTCCTGTCTGTAAGCAGGAGGTGAAGGGCCCGAAGCGCCCTGCTCCTTCCCGGCGCCGGAAGCGCCTGCGCATCTTCTCTCTTCCCCGGGACGCCGGCGGCGGGCACGGAAGCATAAAGCTCCCCGGCCTCCCGGGCAAGCGAAGTGACCGGGATCTGTTTTCTCCCGGAATAGACATAGTCATCTTCTGTTGTCACGTTAAATACGCTCCAGTCCTTCTGCGACCCGGCCGCCAGAAAGCCCTCCCAGGGCATGGAAGCTTCCTGCGAGGGAGGAAAGAGAAGCTCCGGCGCGGGAAGCGTCTTCATCAGGCGTGCGAAGCGCCCGGCTGCCTCCTTCGCGCCTTCCCGGACGGCCTGCACGGCAAAGTTTTCCGCCGCCCAGAGCCCGGGATGTTCTTCTCCTTCTTCCGGCTCCGCAAGGACAAATTCCCGCAGCAGCCCGGAGCAAACCGGCGCCTGCCTGTAGTAGCAGTCCGTTTCAAAGCCTCCGGCGCTTCTTCTGAAGGCGGCCTCCGCGCTGTTCTCATGGATATACAGCACGTCCGGCTTTTTCCCTGTCAGAAAGCAGAGGGTCTCCGGAATCCTGCCGCTGTATCCCACGTCAAAGAGAACATCCCTGTCTGTAATGCAGGCATATTCCTTCCGGAGCTTTTCCACAGCCTCCCTGTGCAGGCCGGGACGGTAAAGCTTTTCAAGGAACCATGCGGCCGTCTTTTCAAGCTCGTCCCTGCCGGCAAACTTCCTGTCCGGGGAAAAGCCGTCCGCCGCAAGCATCCGCCGCAGACGGGAAGGATCCGTCTCTTCCATGGCAAATGCGTACAGTCCTAGAAGCGACATAGGCGTATGCCCCGCGTATCCGCAGGGCGGATCAAAAAAGTCTGCCCCGGTCCTCATCATCGCGGGGAGCAGATGCCGCCTGGAAGCACGGATATACGCCGTCTCCGCATCGAAAAGGCCCTCCTTCTTCAGCACAAGGCAGACCTCCCGCATAAGATAGCCGTCCCGTCCCAGGAACACGGCACGCTTTCCGGGGCGGGAGGCCATCTCTTTTCCGATCCAGGATGCCGCGCCCACCAGATGCATTCCGAGGGGATAGGATCCGATCAGGTGCGGATCCGCGTTGAGATCGGTCCCCTCACAAAAGCTCCGGTACGGGTCGTCAAAGTAGTCTGCCGCCGTCATCGCGAGCATGACTCTGGTGCCGGGATCTGCGGATCCCGGGCCGGGACGCGAAAAGACGCCGGCCATTCCCGCGCCCAGACTTCCGCAGCGGCCGGTAGCGCAGCCTTTGATCCGGTCCTCGAAGACCTCCTCCGGGGACGGCAGAAAGAGCGCGCGGATCCCGGCCTTCCGGCTTCCTTCAATGTCGCTTTTCCACGAGTCCCCGATATGGAGGACCTGCTGCGGGCGAAGGTGCAGATCACAGAGCGCGCGGGTAAAAAGTTTCCCGCTGCCCTTCAGCGCGCCGCATTCTCCCGAGAGAAAAATCTTCTCATATCCTTCATACCCGGCCGCCTTCAGCATGGCGCGGACGGTGGGCTCAGGAAGGTACATATCGGAAATGAGGATGACCCGCTTTCCTGTTTCCATGGCAAGCCGGAAGAGATCCTTCCCGCTGCGGCGCGGAAAAGAGACTGCGGTCTCAAGCGCCTCTTCCTTTTCGCACATCGCCCGCGCGAGCTTTTGCGGCACATGAAATCGCTGCGTGAGCGCGCGGCAGATCTCATCCAGTGTTACGTCCTCCCGCCTCCCGCCGCTTTCTGATACCGCCTGCTCCCTGGCATATTCTTCGGCGGCGCCGCGGAGTGAAGAAAAACGCGCCGTGCCGCCGCCCGCCGCGGCGAAGGCGGGATCCAGCTGGCAAAGCAGATCCTTCGGCGAATAGAAGGGCCGAAGAAGAAGCGTATCAAAGATATCAAAGCTGATCACGGGCTCACAGCCCTCTGCGATCTGCTGCTTCAGATAAGAGAGGCCGCCCGTATATCCCGTCTTTATACTCTCAAAATAAAAATCCCTGCCGGGCTGCGCCGCCATCCGGCTCTCATCCAGCCCTTCAAGCAGCTCCAGGCATTCCCTGCGGGAGGCCTCCTTATAATGCTGCTCATCGAGAAGATGCCGCCACATCCGGCCGTAATGCTGCCTTGCCCTCCCGAAATGGGCAAGGACATCCGCCCCGGCCTTCTGCCCGCGCAGGAAATCTTCAGAGAAATCAAAGACCATCTTAAGGTCCGCGGCGGAGGATAAAAAGCGCTCCGGGGAAAGGCCTTTGCCATCGGTGGCGGCGCCGCTGTGCACACAGTAATAGTATGGATCCTTCAGCACGCTGATGCCGCGGCGCGCAAACCAGAACAAAACAACGGAGAATGCGATGTCCTCTCCCATCACGATATGCGCGCGAAGCTTCTCCCAGAAAGGCATCCCCTTCTCAAACAGGTCCCTGTGCCAGATCTTATTCCAGACGGTATGCCATCCGTAACAGTCAAGCTCCTGTCCGAAAAACCGCTGACGGAGTTCTTCTCCCTCAAGGATCCCGAAGCGCAGGCTGCTCTCATGGAGGTTATAGAGGTACTGCTCTTTCCCGTCCTCCCGGACTGTCCTCCCGACAGCGATATCCGCATCCGCTTCCCGGGCACTCTCCATGAGCGTCCGGTAGTAGTCAAAAGAGAGATAGTCATCACTGTCCACAAAGCCGATGTATTCCCCGGCGGCGCAGCGTATCCCGCGCAGCCTTGCAAGGAACAGCCCCTCGTTCTTTTTGTTTTCCAGATAACGCACTCTGGAATCCAGGGCCGCGTATTTTTCAGCGATCCGCCCGATATTGCCCTCCGAGCCGTCATTTACGATGATAAGCTCCAGGTCGGCAAAGCTCTGGGAGAGGATGCTCTTTATGCAGCGCTCCGCATATTCTTCCGTGTTATATACACATACGATGACTGATAATCTACACATTTCTGTGACCGCCCGCTCTGTGCTCAAGCCTGCGGATGTAGACGTCCTTTGCCGCCATATCCGACGCATAGCGCGCAAGATGCTCCTCCTTGATCCTCATCTGGTCCTGCAGGTCGCGGATATAGGAGTCCTGTTCCTTCAGCTCGTAGCAAAGCTCCCTTACCCTGGCCTTGTTTCGCATATCCTGCTGATTGATCTTCTGCTGGTAGCGGGAGACATCGACCTTCTCCCGAAACAGCCTGCAGACCTCGCCGTCCATAAATACGATCCCCAGCCCTCCGCTGAAGGGAAGCTCCAGCGCCCGGGGCTCTGTCTGCAGAAGCTCCTTCCAGTATCTGCAGGATCCCAGGATCCTTCCGTCAAACAGGTCCTCGCCGACATCGTGCAGCAGAATGATGCCGCGTGCCGACATTTTCGGCTTCCACATCTCATAGTCCTCTTTCACATCCTCGTACCAGTGCGAGCCGTCGATATGAAGGAGATCGATGCTCCCGTCCGCAAAGTTTCCGCAGAGATCCCCGAACCTCCCGCAGAGCATCGAAGCGTTCTGGCCGCCAAAGCAGCTCTCCTGCACATACTGATACTGCCCGCGGACATCCTCCCCCGCGGCATATCCGGTAAAGTCGTCCCCCTCCCAGGTATCCGCCGCATAGAATTCTGCTGCGGAACCGCTGTCCTTGAGCGCCTGCAGGAAGGCAAAGGAAGAGCATCCGTAATGGCTCCCGAGCTCTGCGATCCGCCCCGGTCCGAACCAGCATACAAGGTCGTACGCAAAATGCCGAAGCCCCGACCAGGGGGAATACTGATAAATGTAACTGTGATATCTGTCGCACTCAAACTCCGGATCATAGTAGACCCATTCCCTCTGCGCAAGGTCCTTTTCCTGCGCCCCCTCATTCTCCGGGATCCTTTCATTCATCATTTTCATCCTCCTTGCGGTGCACCGAAAAACCGGTCATCTTATTATTGAACAGTCCGTAGACCATCCGGCGGCCTGTGACATTGACCAGATGGACCGCGCTGTTCACCCAGCACTGTTCCGTCTGGGCCAGGACCGCTTCCCCGGTCCCCACGCCCAGCGTAATAAAATAGTCTCCGTCCCTTACAAGGGGCCATGTCACTTCAAAGGAGATCCTGCTCTCTCCGGCAGACAGGCAGCGCTCCCCGCATCCGGAGGTCAGCGAGGTCTCCCCGAACACCTCCGTCCCGTGCCGGTCGAGGACCTGGTAGCCCACGATCAGGTCATCCCAGGCCTTGTCCGTGCGCACAAGGAGGCAGAACTGCAGCCGGCTTCCCGGCCTGCAGGTCCCGGAAAAGGGGACCCCGTCGCAGACCATGGAATAGGCCGTGATCACGATCTGCTGCTTCCCGCTCAGCTGGCCCGGGAGCGGCTCCCGAAAGACGGAAGGGAGCATCTCCGGTGTCATTTGCCGGGGCCTTCCTTCACGCTGCCACGCCATGATCTCCTCCCCCTGCCTGATCCTGCAGAATGCCGTCACGGCATCCCTCGGCTCCCCGTCAAAGACGAGCACGCCGCGGTGAAGGACCAGGATCCTGCCGCAGAATTTCGTCAGGGTATTCAGGTCATGGGAAGAGATCAGGATCGTAGAGGTCTTCTTAAGCTCCGCAAGTCTCCCGATGCATTTCTTCTGAAAGAAGACATCACCGACGCTGAGGGCTTCATCGATCAGCATGACATCCGGCGAAACGCTGAGCGCCGTCGCGAACGCCAGCCTTACAAACATCCCGGTGGAATATTTCTTGACGGGCTGGCCCGCAAACATGCCGATATCCGCGAAGGAGAGGATCTCGTCCAGATGCTCCGACGTGTCTTTCCCGGAACAGCCCATGAGCGTGCGCGTGAGATAGACATTCTCGATCCCGGTATATTCCGGATGAAAACCGGCCCCCAGCTCCAGCAGGGAGGAGACCTTTCCGCTGATCTCGACGCTGCCGCCCGTCGGATAGAGAACGCCGGCCAGGATCTTCAGCAGCGTGGATTTGCCTGCCCCGTTCAGTCCGATCAGCCCGACGCACTCTCCCCGGTCCACCTGAAAGGAGACACCTTTTAATGCTTCAAAGGAGGTATGGCGGGATCTTCCCGTCAGAGAAAATGCCTCCATCAGCTTATCCTTCTTCCCCGCGTAGATGGGGTATTCTTTTGTAAGGGAGCTTACGCGGACCGCCGGTCTTACTTCTTCCCCCACCGCCTTCATCCTCCTTTCCGGATTTTAATCTTTCCGGCTCTGCCGCTGATCTGCCCGGCTCTGCCTACAGCTCATCCGCAAAGAAAGGCCTGAGCCTGGCAAAGACCGCCCCGCCGGCCAAAAGCAGTCCCAGACTGAGGCTCCAGAAATACAGGTTCTGCCCTCCCTTTTCCCAGAACGGCTTTCCTCCGAGCAGACTGTCCCTGTATCCTTCCGTAACGTAGAAGAAGGGATTGTGCTCCAGGACGCGGCGGACCGGGCCGCCGGAGACGCTCTCCAGGTCCCAGACGATCGGGGTAGCCCAGAAGCCTGCCTGGAGGAGAAGGGAGGTGAGGGAGATGTTATCTCTGAAAAAAACAGTGACCGCGGATGAAAAGTAGCCCAGGCCCAGCGCCAGAAAGAAGCCGGCAGCCTCATAATAGAAAAGCTGAAGCCAGGATACCGACGGGGAAAGGTCTGCCGCAAGCGCCATGCCGAAAAGGACCGCGACCAGCACTGTATGTACAAGGAGGGAAGCTCCCGCCTTTACCGCGGGGAGCAGCCCTACCGGGAAGTCCATTTTCCTGACCAGGCTCCCGTACTCTGCCAGGCAGCCGCATTCCTGCGAGATCGCGTCGCAGAAAAAGGTCCAGGGGATATAGGCCGAGGCAAACCAGAGCAGATAGGGCACCGACCGCACAGGGCCATTCCTGAAGCCCTCCTCGAATACGAACCGGAAGATCAACAGGGTCACTGCCGGCAGGGCAAATGCCCAAAGGACGCCTAAGACGGAGCCCGCATACCGGAGCCGCAGATCGTTTGCGGCAAGCTGCAAATAGAGCCGGAACCCTTTTCTCATCGCTGCCCCTCCTTCGTTTTTGCTTCGCGCACAAGTCCGAGGAAGCTCCCCGTGCGCTCCGGAGAATCAAGAAGGTCCCGAAGGACGGTCCACGCTTCCTCCCGGGAGATCCGGAGGTCTCCGGCCCTCATGTGCGGCAGCATGTTCAGCGAAAAATCCAGGATCCCGCGCTGTATTTCGCGGGCAGCGTCCCTGAAGGGATTGCTCTTCCCGAACACAAAGTCCGGTGTGTTGCCATCCCGGAGCCCGTAATGCAGAAGCGAAGGCTCCGGTGAAGAAAAGAGCATCTCCAGGCAGCGTACCTGCTCCCGGCCAAGCGGCCTTCCAAAGCCGCTGCCTGCCCTGTTGATCCCGTCTTCAAAAAGATACGTCTGCAGGATGCCCATATCCTGCCAGATCGCGGAGAGCGGCGTCTTTGTCCCAGCCATAAGGACCCCTGTCACCTGTGTGCGGTCTCCGCGCAGCTGCGCATACAGACGCACATGCCTAAGAGCGGTACCGTGCCATCCCAGATCCGCCACACAGACCTTCTCCCTGCCGTCTGTAAGCTCATCCAGATACAGAAGCCCGGCTTCCCTTGCCGGCGCATACCGGCTTTGCAGCCTGCCGGGCAGAGACGGCAGCCGGTCCCTGAGGATCCGGTATGTCTCCGGTGTCAGCGTATCCCCCGGCAAAAGACCGGCATGCGCAAGTTCCTCCTCCGGAATACATATTCCCAGCCTTTTAAAAGCATCCGCGACCGTGATGTGCGATCTCCGGTTCCTGACCACGGGCAGGAAAACTGCGTCCAGGAACGAAGCCTGCTCTTCCTCAAAGAAGACCTCCCCCATGGCCCTTCTCGAATACCTGAAGTAGACCACGCTGTCCTCCGGATACATCCGCTCATACACCTGTCTGATCACATCGCAGTCCCTGCTGCAGAAAAGCAGCCGGTCGATCTTCTCCTCTCTTTTGATCCGATGCAGCCACTGGCAGAACCCCATGCAGACCAGTCCTCCGTACTGATACCCGGCCGCATAGAGCGGACTGTACGCCTTCCCGGAGGCCAGGAACCTGTTTTCCATCAGTGCCTCCCGAAGCTGCAGAACGGGAGAAAGCCGGGGCATCATTGCGCCGGCAAGATGCGCGTCACTGATCCCTCCTGTTACATGGGCGCAGGGCTCCTCTCCCTGATAGAGATCGCAGACCCGGAGAAATCCATGCTCGTCAAGAAACTCTTTCAGCAGCGCGTCCTCCGGATGCACGTCAAGGAAGATCTGCTTTTCCGGCGCGTGATCAAGGATCCACTGAGCGGCATCTTCATTGATCAAAAAGAGCTCGGCGGATCGCAATCCCTGCCGGTCTTCCTCTCTGCGGAACAACTCCTCCTGCTCCGGAGAATTCAATACCGGAATCACCAGTAGGTCCCTCACCTTGATCACAAGGGGACCCGGTCTCCGGGCGGCCTCATCCAGACAGGAAATGATCGGAAGGGCGCCTGCCTTCCATTCCTCGCTCACGGGAAGTCTCGTCCGCTCCCGGATCTCCTCCAGAGAAGCCCCTCTTTTCATCCGCCGCATCAGCCGCAGCAGGATGATCAGCTTTTCTCTGTAGGACAGGTCCGCGCCTCTGTTTCTCGCAAACCCGAGAACCTTTCCGAACGCATCCTGCAGGGAAAGATCGCCGTCCAGAAACAGCCTGTATCCGATATTTTCAAGCTGCCAGCAAAGCCCCGGCCCTCTCATCTTCCCGAAAGCTGCTGATCGGTGTTGAAGATCGCCTGCACACAGCCGTCGATAAAGCTCCGGAGCTCTTCGACCGTCGAGGGGATCGTTTCGGTCAGCATCCTTCTGTACTCCGTCTCGTAGGTCGTCTGCGCTTTCTCGGCGGAAGCCCCCTTCCACGCATCAGAAAGCCGGAGCATAGCGGAATTAATAGAGGAAGCTGCCTCCTGCAGATTTCCGATCTGTGTCTGTATCATGGTTACGCATTGACCGGCCTCAGCCTGGTCCAGATAGATTGCACTCATCGTTTTCTCCTTTCTCTGTTTCGATCAGTTTCACTCTTGTGATCGCATCCCCGTCCAGAAGGCAGGCATCTCCCGGCTCGAAGTTTCCTGCTCTTCGCAGCATGGAGGGCGGCAGGTCCGCAAACCTCGCCCGGGCGGGCGGATCCGTGAGGATCATGCAGCGCTCATCCTTCAGATGCCGCAGGATCCCCGCTCCCTGCCAGGAAACGGATTCGTTCTCAATATTCGCGTATATCATCAGGAAGGGTCTGTGTTTTCCGAGCCGGCAAAGGTCCCGGCAAAGCTGCATCCTGCTCTGCGATGCGCTGATCCACTCCGGTGTCTCTTCATTTTCCAGGATGATAAGTCGCAGAGCCTCCGTCCCCGCCCCTCCCTTCTCTTTGTCCTGCCGGGAGAGGGAGAGTTCTTTCAGGCAGGCGCGGAGCATCTCTTCCGCCTGCGCAGGTGAAGTCACATAGGACACCGCGTTCCATTCCTCCGCCGCGCCCCGCAGCTGCCCGTCCTCACCGTCAAAGATCCATGTTCGGATCTCCCGGTCCGGGCAGAGGACCTTCAGACCGGCCATCGCGCCAAGCAGCGCTTTTTTTCTGTCGGCAGGTTCACTCCCTGTGATCACAAGCTCACTGTGCCTTTTCATATCGACGGACACCGGCCTGCAGAACGGATATCCGAGCCCTGCGGGCAGCATGGCCGCGCCGGCGGTGCGGCAGGCGGATGCGGCTTCCGCGAAATATGCCCTCGTAAGGGCAGCGGGCATTCTCGCAAGCTGCGGAGCTTCCCTGCCCTTTTCTCTTTCATTGATCCTCTCAGTGAAGTCCCGGATGCTTTCTGCCTTTTCGTCCCCGGCCTCTCCCTCAAACGCGCGATAGAGCTGCGCCTCATAGAGCTTTGAGGCCCTGACAAGCTGGCAGCGCCCAGGCAGCTCCGGAAGCGGTAGTCCCATCCGTCCGAGAAGCGCCGCGTATTCTCCCGCATCCTGGCACCAGCCGCTGATCCTCAGGCCGAAATGCGAAAGATACCGGAAGCCGATTCCGGAGGCCCTGCTGTCTGCGGCGATAAAGCTGATCCCGCAGGAGGGGCCTTCCCGCAAAAGATAGACAAGATCCTCCCCCAGGGAGTCCTCATACAGTTCGCGGAAAGCGGAAAAATTCTCCATCAGGATAAAAAGGCGCGGCATCTTTTTGGCGGCCCCTGCGGAAAGTGCCTGCCAGCCTCCGGCGCCTTCCTGCGATAGTTCCCGCCGCCTTCCGGCGATCTCCTCCCTAAGCATCCCGAACAGCCCGAAGATCCTGTCCTCCTCATCCGGAAGCAGAACGCCGCGGACATGCGCAAGCGGCTCCAGGGACTGCAGCGACGAAGAAGACAGATCCAGGATGAAAAACTGTGCCTCCTGCGCCGAATACCGCTCTGCCATGCAGCGCACAGCCAGCTGCAGGAAACCGGTCTTCCCCATCTGCGGCGCCGCGCAGAAGAAAACATTGTCAAATGACAGATCCAGCACCAGGGGCCCTGTGTACTGTTCATCCGGATCGTCATAGATCCCTGCTTCCAGTAAAACGCGTCTGCCGGAAGCGTCCTGCGCGGCGTTCCGCTGGGCATCCTGCCTGAGCGGGATGCCGGAGGGAAGCGGCGGCAGGCAGATCTGCCTGACCGGCCCGATCTTTTCTTTTCTGCAGTACTCCCGGATCACGGTGCAGGCGGCTTCCAGCTGCGAAGGCTCTTCCTCCGCTGCCGGATGCCTGTCCTTTCTGCCCTTCACCCTGACCGTTTCCCCGTCCGCAGTCCGGATAGATACCGTCATGCCGCCGGCGCCGGCCTGTCCGGCCGTACATTTCGCTCCGCTGTATGCCGACTGGAAGAGAGACGCTCCCTC
>CAJOLD010000001.1 GCA_905235435.1 uncultured Lachnospiraceae bacterium | reverse complement strand
TGTTTCAATGCAAGCCTTTTATGCCCCGGCTGTTTTTTCCGTGATCTCGTCCAGGATACTTGCAAAACTCCGCCGGTCCGTCGCTACGCAGATGTCCGCCGCGGAAAGATAGACCGGTTCTCTCTGCTGCTTCAGCTGCGCGATCTTCTCCTCAAGGTCTCCGCCCTGCAGCAGCGGACGGCTGGTGTCGCGGGAGAGCCTCATCACAAGGGTCCCTGTCTGGGCCGTAAGGTAGACCGTCTTTCCCATCTCTTTCAGGATCGGGCGGTTGACCTCCTGGATGGGCAGGCCTCCGCCGCACGCGATCACCAGAGGCTCCGGGCTTTCGGCGAGTGACTTTAAAGCCCTCGTCTCCGCCGCCCTGAAATAGGCCTCGCCGTCGGAGGCAAAGATCTCGCTGATCTTTCTCCCCTCTTCTTTTTCAACGACTTTATCCGTATCGGCGAACGCTCTGCCGAGCCGTCTGGCAAGCTTTTTCCCGATCGTTGTCTTGCCGGCTCCCATGAAGCCGATCAGTATGATATGGTCCATTCTCTGTCCCTTTCCGGTCCGTCATTCGCCATCCGGCCGGATGTCGAAGATGGACAGCTGGTTGGTCTCCGGAAGGCCCGTCAGGATTCCGAGCTCCTCCAGCTGGTCTGCGATCGTCTTGCTGACCTTCGCGCGGTCGCGGAAGTCCTGCTTTGAGAGGAACATCCCGTCCCGGACCGCCTCCGTCACGCCCTCGGCCGCCTTCGCGCCCATGCCGTCGATGCTGCACAGGGACGGCATCAGCTTCCCGTCGATGATCTGGAACCGGCTGGCGTGCACTCTCTCAAGGTCGATGGGCATGAATTCAAAGCCCCTCTCGTACATCTCCCGCACGATCCTCATATCCCGGTAGACATCCTCCTCCTTCTTGCTAAGGCTGTCCATGCGGCTCTCGAAATCGGCCATATGCGCCAGCAGGCGCTCCTCCCCCAGGCACATGAGCCTGTAGTCGAAGCCTGACGCGCGGATGCTGAAGAACGCCGCGTAGTAGGCGAGCGGGCGGTTGATCTTGAACCAGGCGATGCGCCAGGCCATCATCACGTAAGCCGCTGCGTGCGCCTTGGGGAACATGTACTTGATCTTTTTGCAGGACCAGACGTACCAGTCGGGGACATCATGATCCCTCATGTCCTCCTCCCACTCCGGCTTTAAGCCCTTGCCCTTGCGGACGCTCTCCATGATCGTAAAGGATCTCTCCTTGTCCAGCCCTTTCTCGATCAGGTAGGTCATAATATCGTCCCTGGTGCAGATGGCCGTGGAGATCGTTGCCTTCCCCTCTTTGATGAGGGTCTGCGCGTTCCCCAGCCACACGTCCGTGCCGTGGGCAAGCCCCGCGATCCTGACCAGGTCCGAGAAGTACTTCGGCTTCGTATCGACCAGCATCTGCATCGCGAAATCCGTTCCGAACTCGGGGATTCCGAGGGAGCCCAGCGGGCAGCCGCCGATCTGCTCCGGCGTGATCCCGAGGGCCTCTGTGCCCTGGAACAGGCTCATCACCTGCTTATCGTCCAGCGGGATCGCCCTCGCGTCCACATCCGTCAGATCCTCCAGCATGCGGATCATGCTCGGATCATCATGCCCGAGGATGTCCAGCTTCAAAAGGTTGTGGTCGATCGAGTGATAATCAAAATGCGTCGTGATGATATCCGTGTCCGGATCGTTCGCCGGATGCTGCACCGGCGTAAAGGAGTAGATCTCCTCCCCGTAGGGAAGCACGATGATGCCGCCGGGGTGCTGGCCGGTCGTCCGGCGGATCCCCACGCAGCCGTTCACGATCCTGTCGATCTCACAGGTACGCTTGTACTGCCCGTGCTCCTCGTAGTAATGCTTTACAAAGCCGAACGCCGTCTTCTCGGCGAGCGTGCCGATCGTGCCGGCGCGGTAGGTCTGCCCCGCGCCGAAGATGACCTCGGTGTATTTATGCGCCTTGCTCTGGTACTCACCGGAGAAGTTCAGGTCGATATCCGGCTCCTTATTGCCCTTGAATCCCAGGAAGGTCTCGAAGGGGATGTCGAAGCCCTCCTTGGAGAGCGGCTCCCCGCAGACGGGGCAGGTTTTGTCCGGCATATCGCAGCCGGCCATCCCGGCGAACTTTTTGACCTCCGGAGAAGTGAAATCCGAATAATGGCATTTCGGGCAGATATAATGCGGGCTTAAGGGATTCACCTCCGTGATCCCCGCCATCGTGGCAACGAAGGAGGAACCGACCGATCCCCTCGATCCCACCAGATAGCCGTCGGCAACGGACTTCCAGACCAGCTTCTGCGCGATGATATACATGACGGCAAAGCCGTTGGAGATAATGGAGTTCAGCTCCCTCTCCAGACGCTCCTCGACAACGGGGGGAAGCTCCTCCCCGTACACCTCGTGCGCCTTGTTGTAGCAGATCTCCGTGAGGATCCGGTCCGAATCCTCGATCACGGGAGGACATTTGTCGGGGCGCACGGGGCTGATCTTCTCACACATATCGGCGATCCGCACCGTGTTTGTGACCACGACCTCGTAGGCCTTCTCCTCCCCGAGGTATTCGAATTCCCGCAGCATCTCCTCCGTCGTATGCAGATACAGCGGCGGCTGCAGATCCGCGTCATCGAACTTCTTGCCGCTCATAATGATCCTGCGGTAGATCTCGTCCTCCGGGTTCAGGAAATGCACGTCGCAGGTCGCGGCGACCGGCCTTAGGTACTGCTCCCCGAGGCGGACGATGGTCCGGTTATAGTCCTGAAGCTCCTCCACCGTCTTCGGATCGCTGTAGGTCTTCCTGGTCATAAAGAGATTGTTACCGATCGGCTGGATCTCCAGGTAGTCGTAAAAGCTGACGATCCCGGCCAGCTCCTGCTCGGAGGCGCCGCGGATGACCGCCCGGTACAGCTCTCCCGCCTCACAGGCGGAGCCGACCAGCAGTCCCTCCCGGTACTGCGAAAGAAGGCTCTTCGGGATCCGCGGGAAGCGGCTGAAGTATTTCAGGTGCGACCAGGAGACAAGGCGGTAGAGATTGATCCTGCCGATATCGTTCTTCGCGAGCAGGATGCAGTGGTAGGTCGGGAGCTTTTTGATCTGGTCCTCCGAGGAGCGGCCAAGCTCATTGACCCCGTCCAGGTCCGTGATGCCCTTCTCCTCCAGCATCGCGATAAATTTCAGAAAGATCTGCGCCGTGCACGCGGCGTCGTCCACGGCCCGGTGGTGGTGTTCCAGCGATACGCCCACAGCCTTGGCGACCGTGTCCAGCTTGAAGCGGTGAAGCTCGGGCAGAAGGACCCTCGCCATCGCCACCGTGTCAGCGCCCGTAAAATCATAATCAAGGCCCAGCCTGCGGCAGTTCGCCTCGATAAAGCTCAGATCGAAGGCCGCGTTGTGGGCAACGAGGACGGCGCCCCTGCAGAATTCCAGGAAGCGCGGGAGGATCGCTTCGATCGTCTCCGCCTCCATCACCATGCGGTCCGTAATGCTCGTCAGCTCCTCAATGCGCAGCGGGATCGGCACCTCCGGGTTTACGAACGTGCTGAAGGTGTCCGTGATCTTTCCGTCCTCGACGCGCACCGCCCCGATCTCGATGATCTTGTTTTCGGCCGGTGAAAAGCCCGTTGTCTCCAGGTCGAAAACGACGAAGGACCCGCGCAGGGACTGACCGCGGGAGTTCGTGACGATATCCTTCAGATCATCCACGAGGTAGGCCTCCAGCCCGTAGATCACCTTGAAATCCGAATCCTTCGGCAGCGCGTGCGCCGCGTCGGGGAAGGCCTGCACGGCGCCGTGGTCCGTGACGGCGATCGCCTGATGCCCCCAGGACATGGCGGTCTCGATAATATCCTTCACATCCGAGACGCCGTCCATATCGCTCATCTTGGTATGGCAGTGCAGCTCCACGCGTTTGACCGGCGCCAGGTCCATCCTGGGATCCCGGAAATCCGCGGTCTTCCGGATCCCGACGACATGGCCGACCGTCACTTCCCGCTGGAAATCGTCCATGTCCGCAAAGCCCTTCACCTTGACGAACATGCCCTTCTTCAGCAGGCCGTGCAGCTCTTCCATCAGCTCGTTCTCCACAAAGAGCTTGACGATGATGGAATCGGTATAATCCGTGAGAACAAAGGAGACCATGTGGCGCTCCGAACGGATCTCTCTCTCCTCCATGGAGATGATGCGGCCCCGGACGACAACGCCCCTTTTCTCTTCGCCGGTGATCCCGGAGAGCGGCTCGGCGTCCTCCTCGAAATCCCTTCCGTAGATGACGTCGGGGTTCGTTGACCTTCGAAGCTCCGCGCGCCGCGAGGCGCTTCCTTTTCCGGACGCTCCGGCTCTCCCTCTGCCCCCGGCGGCCGTAGATAAGGTGCGCCCTTTCCCCGCGGTGCCCTCGCTTTTTGCTTTTTCCGCAGAGGAACGGCTGCTCTTTGCGGCCGGTTTCTTTTTGTCCGCGCCGGCGTCCAGAAAGGCCTTGTCATCCTCCGCGTCTTTGGGAGGCCGGTATTCCCGGCTGATCCGGCGGACCTCCTCCTCCTCGCGCATCCGGGCGAGCTTTGCCTGCTCGCTCTCCCCGGCCGGCTTAAAGCTGCAGCTGATGATCAGGTCCTGCCCGCAGCGGTCGCAGAAGATCGTCTCGAGCGCGCGGATCAGCTCTTCTTTGTGCTGTCTCGCTACGATCGTGTCGTCCAGGACCAGCTCCATCCTGCTCTCGTCCGTAAATCCGATCCCGGCCCGCCGGAACATGTCGTAAAGGAAAATGTTGCGCGCCCGCAGTTCCGCGAGGATACTGTCCCTGTACACGTCCATCAGCCTGCGCGCCGTAAACTGCGGGGAGAGCGTATAGTGCTCCACGATCGTCACGCGCACCTTAAAATCGAAACAGAGCTGCCTTTCTATGGCCCGCTCTGTCTCGAAAATGATCTCTTTATGGATGGGGTACGTCCCCTGCAGATAGATCTTCATGTGGTCCCGGGCCGTATTGACGGTCACCCGCTCCACCTGCATGTGCTCCATCTGCTCTGCCGCCTCCCCCGAAAGCTTCAGGGAAGGGAACGCTTCCTTAAATGATTTCATATGGATCCTTCTAATAACTTAAGCTCTTCACGGAGCGCCGAAAGGAGCTCGTCCTCGGGCACTTTCCGTATGACCTCTCCCTTTTTGAACAGCAGGCCGAAGCCTTTGCCGCCGGCGATCCCGATATCGGCCTCCCTGGCTTCCCCGGGCCCGTTCACGACGCAACCCATCACAGCCACCTTCAGGTCCATCGGGAGATCTCTTGTCATCTCTCCCACCTGCTCGGCAAGACCGATCAGGTCGATCTGCGTTCTTCCGCAGGTCGGGCAGGATACGACCTCCACGCCGCCGCTGCGAAGCTCCAGGGAGCGGAGGATCTGCTTCGCTCCGCGCACCTCTTCCACGGGATCTCCCGTCAGCGAAACACGCACCGTATCTCCGATCCCCTTCGACAGGATGAGCGTCAGACCGACGGCCGATTTGATGCTCCCCGTAAGGAGCGTCCCGGCTTCCGTGATTCCCACATGCAGCGGATAGCTGCTCACTTTGGAAAACTCTTCATAGGCCTGCGCGCACATCAGAACGTCCGACGACTTGATGCTGACGACGATCTTGTCGTAATTCATCTCCTCGATCCAGCGCACCTTGTCAAGGGCGCTCTCCACGAGACCGGCCGCCGTCACCCCGCCGTACTTCTGCACGAGCTCTTTCTCCAGAGAGCCGCTGTTGACGCCCACGCGGATGGGGATATCCCTCTCCCTGCAGGCGTCGACGACCATGCGGACCTTTTCCGCGGAGCCGATGTTGCCGGGGTTGATCCGGATCTTGTCGGCGCCGCTGTCGATGGCAGCCAGCGCCAGCCTGTGATCAAAATGGATGTCGGCGACCAGGGGGATGCTGATCTGTCTGCGGATCTGCCTGAGGGCGGCGGCCGCCTCCTGCGTGGGGACCGCGCACCGCACGATCTCGCAGCCGGCGCGCGTAAGCTCTTCGATCTGCGCGACCGTCGCGTCCACATCCTCCGTTTTCGTATTGGTCATCGACTGGATCAGGATGGGGCTCCCGCCGCCGATGGTCCGGCTGCCGATCCTGATCTTTTTCGTCTTCTCCCTGCCCGCGCGGGGCAGCTGCTGTTTCTTCTCCATATGTCCCTCTGCCGGCCCTACTCTTCTTCCGCAGGTTCCGCCGGCTTAAACGTCCTGCTCATGGGCTGCGTCTTTTTTCTCGCGCGGTCGACGGCCTCCTCGCAGAAGAAGTCCTGCGCGCACAGAGGCATCTTGCCGCGGCGGTCGATTCTTTCATAGGTATCGTCCGGCTGCAGCTCCTGCGCTTTGATCGTATCCGCCAGCTGGATGTCCAGAATGTGGCGGACCTCCTCCTGCAGATCGGGATCCTCCACCGGGAACACGATCTCCACGCGCCGGTCAAGGTTCCTGGGCATCCAGTCCGCGCTGCCCATATAGTATTCTTCCTCCCCGCCGTTGCGGAAATAGAAGATGCGCGCATGCTCGAGGAAGGTGCCTACGATGGAGCGGACCGTAATGTTCTCGCTGACATTCGGGATGCCCACCTTCAGGCAGCAGATGCCGCGGACGATCAGCTCGATCTTCACGCCGGCAGCGCTGGCCGCGTAGAGTTCCGCAATGATATCCGGATCGCACAGCGAATTCATCTTCGCGATGATGTGCGCCGGCTGTCCGGCCTTCGCGTGCTCCGCTTCGCGGCGGATCAGCTCCACAAACTTCCCGCGCAGCCAGATCGGCGCGACGGCGAGGCTGTTCCAGCGCCTCGGTTCGGAATAGCCGGAGAGCATATTGAAGACAGCGGTGGCATCCTCGCCGATGTTCTCGGCGCAGGTCATGATCCCGCAGTCCGTATACAGCTTCGCGGTGCTGTCGTTGTAGTTGCCGGTGCCCAGATGCACATAACGGCGGATCCCGTCCTCCTCGCGGCGCACCACGAGGGTGATCTTGCTGTGGGTCTTCAGGCCGACCAGGCCGTAGATCACGTGGCAGCCCGCTTTCTCAAGCATCTTTGCCCAGATGATATTGTTCTCCTCATCGAACCTCGCCTTCAGCTCCACAAGGACCGTCACCTGTTTCCCGTTGTCGGCGGCCTTCGCGAGTGCCGCGACGATCGGCGAATTGCCGCTCACGCGGTACAGGGTCTGCTTGATGGCCAGGACGTTCGGATCCTGCGCCGCCTTCTGTACGAACTGGACGACCGGGTCAAAAGTCATGTAGGGATGATGCAGGAAGATATCTTTCCTGCGGATGGCCGCAAAGAGATCCTCCTCATCCCCCAGTCCCGGTACGGGCTGCGGGGTATAGGGCTTTACCTTAAAGTCGTCAAAGCCCTCAATGCCGTACATCTTAAAGAGGAACGTCAGGTCGATCGGGCCGGAGATCTTATAGATCTCCTCCTCCCGGACGTCAAACTCCTTCCTGAGGATCTTGCGGAGCTTATCCTCCATGGTATCCTCGATCTCCAGACGGATGACCTCGCCCCACTGGCGTCCTTTGAGCTTTTTCTCGATCTCCTTGAGCAGATCCTCCGCCTCATCCTCGTCGATCGTCAGGTCCGCGTTCCTCATGACCCTGTACGGATGGGCGCTGACCACATCATAGCCCAGGAACAGCTTGTCCATGTTGGCTTCTATGATCTCCTCCAGGAGGATGCATCTCTGTACGCCGTCTCCTTCATCGGGAAGTTCGATCACCCGGGGGATGCCTCCAGGCACCTGCACCGTCGCGAACTGCGCCTTGCTCTTCTCTCCTTTTTTGGTGATCAGGGCGCCGATGTTGAGGGATTTGTTCCTGATCAGCGGGAAAGGCCTCGCGGAATCCATGGCCATGGGCGTCAGTACCGGGTAGATGTTCTCCTCGAAATACTGATCGACATACGCTCTCTGCCCCGGCGTCAGCCGCTGATGCTCGGTGATCAGCTCTATGCCCGCGTCCCTCAGCGCGGGGAGCAGAGACCGGTTCCAGGTGTTGTACTGGGTGGTGACCAGTTTATGCGCCTTCGCGTTGATCTTTTCGATCTGCTCCGTGGGCGTTTGGCCCGCGATATCCTTCTTGTTATAACCGGCGTGGACCTGATCCTTCAGGGAGGCCACCCGGACCATGAAAAACTCATCCAGGTTGGAGGAAGTGATGCTCAGGAATTTCAGTCTGTCAAAAAGAGGGTTCTCCTTATCCCTTGCCTCACCGAGGATCCGGAGGTTAAAGTCGAGCCAGCTTAATTCCCGGTTTGTATAGTATGCCGGATTGGAATAATTGATTTCTGCCATCTTCTTCTCCTCCTATAGCTTCCTGCGCTGTTTCAGGACAGGATGTACATTAAAGACTTCCTCGAAGAATTCCGCCTTCTCCTCCAGCGTTCCCTTTTCCAGCGTCAGATCATCCTGGCTGTTCACACTGATCACGAGGGTGTCTCCCTTCAGCGTCACCGTCGGGTCTTTGACTTTCTGCTTGTGACTGCGGTCGAGCGCATTCGCGACCCGCAGGATGGCGGTCAGCTTCGCGATCACCAGGTAGTCCTCCCTGGTCACGCTGGTGTCTGCCGCAAGTTCCCTGTAATAGGAGAAATCGGAGGTATTGAACCGTACGATGTTGGCGACGATCTGCCGCTCCTCATAGGAAAGGCCGATGATCTCGGTCGCCATGATGATGTTGTAAGCACAGTCCGCAACATTCGAGAGGCTGATATATTTGCCGCAGTTGTGAAGGATGACGGAGATCTGCAGAAGCAGTCTTTCCCGCGGGCCGAGACCGTACTCCTTCTTCAGCCGGTCAAAGATCGCAAGGGAGATCACCTCCATATTTTTGATATGCGGCTGGTTGCTCTTGTAGCGCTTCGCGATGACCCTGCAGGACGCGATGATGTCGTCGTCAAAATTATGTCCCTGACGGATATAATGGTTCCTCGTCGCGTAGTCATAGCAGAGGCCGTCGTTGAGGTTCATGCGCGGGATCCAGATATCCTGGGCATCAAGCCGCGTCAGCAGGCACCGGGCGAAGATCGCGGACGGCGTCAGCAGGATCGCAAGGTCCTGCGGCATGTCGCAGACGGACGAGATCTCGGAGGGCGTCATCGGAAGGATCCGGTCGACGGCTTCGTTGAATTCCTGCTTCGGCACTACGACGATGTTGACGTCCGGCTGGTCCTTTCCGAGCAGCTCGAGCAGCCCCCTGTCGATCACGATCAGGTTTTTGATCTGCCGGTCCTTCTGGTAGAGCCTGGCAAAGCCGTTGAGCTCATGTTCCATCAGCTCCGTCAGCAGGGTCTCAAAATGAAGGTTGTTCTTTGCGAGAGGGAAAAATTTTTCCCTGCTGCTGACCTTTCCCAGACGGATATTCTGCGTTGTGATCAGGCGGTTCTTGTCAAAGACGGAGATCTGTATGCTGCTTCCGCCGATATCAACGATCGCGGTCCCGCTGTTGATGATCTTCTCAAAGGAATCGCTCTCGGACGCGATCGATTTGCAGTCCAGCAGCCGCTGCTCCGCGTTGCCGATGATCTCGATCGAAAAGCCGGTGTGTTTTTCAATGTAGTCCCTGGTCAGCATATCCGCCCGGATCTCACGCAGGGCGCTCGTCGCGACAACGCGCGCGTCCTCCGAGCCGTAGCTCTTCATGATCCGTCTGAAATCATTCAGAACCTCGCAGACCTCATCCACCTTCGTCATGTCGAGCTTTCCCTCGTTATAGGCGTCGGCGCCGAGGTTTAACGGATAGCTCACGTAGTCGATCTCCCGCATCCCCTTTCTGGGGCTGAGCTCAAAGATCTTAAGCTCTGTGGCAGTCGAGCCGATCACGATCGATGAGAACATTTTCACTGCCATCGGTTATTCCTCCTGTGTCCCTGTCAGATGATCGATAAACTGCTGGGCCGTCCTGCCTGAACGGCCTCCGTGGTAGAGCTCCCACTGATCCGCCGCCAGAAGCAGCTGCTGCGGATCCATTTCGATACCGCTGCGGCGGGCAAGGACCTCCACGATGTGTCCGAATTCTTTTTTGTCCGGCGAGCCGAAGTAGATCGAGACGCCGAAGCGGGCGGCCAGCGAGAGCTTCTCCTGCACGGTGTCGGACGCGTGCATGTCCCCGTGGCTCGCTCCCTCCCCCTTGTCCGAATAATTCTCGCGGATCAGGTGGCGCCGGTTCGACGTCGCGTAGATCAGGATATTGTCCGGCTTTTTCTCGAGGCCTCCTTCGATCACCGCTTTCAGGTACTTGTATTCGGTCTCGAAGTCCTCGAAGGAGAGATCGTCCATATAGATGATGAACCGGTAGTTGCGGTTCTTGATCTGGCTGATCACCGCGTTCAGGTCCCTGAACTGATGCCGGTAGATCTCGATCATGCGAAGGCCCCTGTCATAGTACTGGTTCAGGATGCCTTTGATGCTGGAGGATTTTCCCGTCCCCGCGTCGCCGTACAGAAGACAGTTGTTGGCGGGGCGGCCGCTCACGAAGGCCTCCGTGTTTTCCACCAGCATCTGCTTTGCGCGCTCATAGCCGACAAGGTCGTCGAGCTTTACGTGGGCAATGTTCGTGATGGGAACGATGCGCACGTCACTGCCCTCCGCATGTTCAACGCGGAAGGCCTTGTGCAGGCCCAGGACCCCTGCGCCGAAGTCCCCGTAGAACCGGTCGACCTGCTCCTTGAACGCGGCCGCGTCCCGGGCGTTCCCGAGCTTTTCTGCCAGATCACAGATGCGGTCGCGAATGCGCCGGTTAAAGATGCGCTTGTCGCTCTTTGCCGGTTCATAGTCCGTCAGCGTTTCAAACAGCGCGTCTCCAATTCCGAGCCAGTTCTCTGCGCCTTCAAAGTCGGCTGCGAACAGGTCCATGAAGATCTCCATGTCATGGAGCGCGCTTCTGCCGACGGAGCCCTCCACGGAGCCCCTGATCTCGCAGGCACGGCTGTAGGCGTTCTCATCATAGACGATCCGCCAGGTCAGATAGCAGTGCCAGAGGTTCCCTTCAAATCCGAGGTTCTCCGCTGTCTCGATCAGTGTATGCAGGCAGCGGTAATAGTCTTCGCGCATCCTGCCTTCTTCCGGACCCGGATGCACCTCTCCCCGCTCCTTCGCGCGCCCTGCCGCTTCGGCCAGCCCTGCCAGGGTCCTGACCTCTTGGTCCGCGGCGTTCCCGTAGAGGAGCAGCTGTGTTGCAGATCTCATATCCGTACCTCCGCGGGTCAGTAGTTGCCGAGGATCTTCATGCTGATCGCCTCTTCACGGATCCCCCGCAGCGCGTTCTTCACGCTGCTGTTGTTGAGATTGCCGTCAAAGTCGATGAAGAAGCGGTATTCCCAGCTTCTCCCGAGGATGGGGCGCGACTCGATCCTGGTCATGTTGACGTTGTTGTAGATGAAATTGGAAAGGATGCTGTACAGAGCCCCGCTGCGGTGCGGGAGTTCGAAACAGATCGAGATCTTCCGGGCATCCCTGCGGAAGATCCTCTGGTTGGTCACGATAATGAACCGGGTCGAGTTGCCCTCGTCGTAATAGACCTTCTCCGCGAGGACCTTCAGACCGAATTTTTCCGCGGCAAAGGCACTGCCGAGAGCCGCCATGGAAGGATCTTTCTCCGCGGCGACCTGCTGCGCGGCCAGCGCCGTATTGGCACAGGCCACCTGCTCCCAGTCCGGATGGTCCTCCAGATAGGGGCCGCACTGGGCAAGCGCCTGCGGATGGGAAAGGACCTTTCTGATATCTTTAAGCTCCGCCTCCGCAAGGCCCATGAGGACATGCTCGCACTTCACCACCTGCTCGGCAACGATATAATTCTCGAAGTCGACCAGCAGGTCAAAGTTGTCGCCAACGATCCCGGCGGAGGAGTTTTCGATCGGCAGCACCGCGTAGTCCGCGGCGCCCTCCGCGATCGCCTCCATCGCGTCCCGAAAGCCGTCCACGTGGAAGGAGTTCACGTCCCTGCCGAAGAATTCGATCATCGCGGCCTGGCTGTAGGCCCCTTCGGTGCCCTGAAAGACGACGCGGATGTTCTCCTTCTCGATCTCATCCACCGCGATAAAAGGAAGCCTTCCCGCGGCGCCGCTTTTGGCGAGCATGTGGTACTGCATCTTCCTGCTCGTGGACATGATCAGGCGGAAAAGCTCCGCGACGCCGAATTTATCTCTCTCTTTTTCGGCGAGCGCAGTCATCGCCTCGATCTTGCTGCGCTCTCTCTCCTTGTCAAATACTTTTTTTCCGTTGCGAATCTTATAATCCGCGATATTCTCGCAGACGTCCATCCGCTGCACATACAGTTCCGTGATCTTCCTGTCGATCTCGTCGATCTGATCGCGGTACGTTTTCAGTTCGTCCATCCTGGCGCGTTCCTCCTGCTGTTTCTATTGCTTTCCGGGAAATAGCCCCGCGCATATCTATAAAATTATACTTCATTTTTTTTGTTTTGTACATGATTTACCCCCTTGCATTTGTGGCCGTCATCATATATATTGTTGTACAGCAAACGGACGGAAATACCGCCCCAAAATGATAAGGAGGCTGTGAATGAGACATCTGATGAGTCCCCTCGACTTCTCTGTCGAAGAGCTTGAACGTCTTCTCGATCTGGCGAACGACATTGAGAACCACCGCGACAAATACGCACATGCCTGTGACGGCAAAAAATTAGCCACATTGTTTTATGAACCAAGTACCAGGACACGCCTCAGTTTCGAAGCAGCCATGCTGAATCTCGGAGGCAGCGTACTTGGTTTTTCTTCGGCCGATTCAAGCTCAGCCGCGAAGGGTGAGAGTGTTGCGGACACGATCCGCGTGATCTCCTGCTACGCGGACATCGCCGCGATGCGCCATCCGAAGGAGGGCGCGCCCCTCGTCGCCGCGCTCCACTCCGGGATCCCCGTCATCAACGCCGGCGACGGCGGCCATCAGCATCCCACGCAGACGCTGACGGACCTTCTGACCATCCGGTCCCTCAAGGGAAGGCTCGGCGGCCTGACGATCGGCCTGTGCGGCGACCTTAAGTTCGGCCGCACCGTCCACTCGCTGATCAACGCCCTCGTCCGTTACGAGAACGTCCGCTTCGTTCTCATCTCCCCCGAGGAGCTGCGCGTTCCGGACTATGTCCGCGAGGACGTGCTCAGAAAGAGCGGGCATGAATTCACTGAGGTGACCCGCCTCGAGGATGCCATACCCGAGCTGGATATCCTGTACATGACCCGCGTCCAGAGAGAGCGCTTCTTCAACGAGGAAGACTATGTGAGAATGAAAGATTTCTACATCCTGGACAAAGAAAAGATGAGGCTCGCGGGGCCGGAAATGATGGTCCTCCATCCTCTTCCCCGCGTCAATGAGATCTCGGTGGAAGTGGACTCGGATCCCCGCGCCGCGTATTTCAAACAGGCCCAGTACGGCGTCTACGTCCGCATGGCCCTGATTCTCACACTGCTGGAGGTGAACGTATGTTAAGTGTCGGCCAGTTGAACGAGGGCGTCGTCCTCGACCATATCCAGGCGGGCAAGGCAATGGACCTGTACCGCTACCTGAAGCTCGGCGACCTGGACTGCTGCGTCGCGATCATCAAGAATGCCCGCAGCAACAAGATGGGACGGAAAGATATCATCAAGGTGGAAGGCCCGATCGAGATCCTCGACCTGGACGTGCTCGGCTACATCGATCACACGATCACGGTCAACATCATCCGCGACGGCGAGATCGTTGAAAAGAAGGAGCTCTCCCTTCCGAAAAAACTCGTCAACATCATCCACTGCAAGAACCCCCGCTGCATCTCCTCCATCGAGCAGGAGCTGGAGCAGATCTTCTATCTCGCGGACGAGGAAAACGAGATCTACCGCTGCCAGTACTGTGAAGAACAGTACCGCCACAGCGCGAAGCACAGACTCTACTGATCATCTGCTGATCTGCTGAAAAAAGGGGCTGCATGGCAGCCCCTTTTTATTTTATGTATCGTTGTTGAGAATCGTCATCCGGCAGTCTTCACCTGGCAGTTCTCTCGTAGCGGAGGAAGTGGTAGGTGAGATCGAAGTAGGTCTGCTCTTCGGAGGAGCCTGTGATCTCCCATTCCGCATCTTCGTCCAGGTTCGGGAACCAGGTGTCCGCTTCGTAGGCCCAGTCGATCTTTGTCACGTGGACCATATTGCACTGTCCGAGCAGCTGCCTGTAGATGCTTCCGCCCCCGATCACATAGACCCTGTCGTCATCGTACGGCGCCAGCACTTCTTTCAGCTCTTCCAGGCTGTGGGCAGTGATCACGTCCTTTGCCTCGTACGCGGGATCGGACGTCAGCACGACGTTGACTCTCCCCTGCAGGGCACGTCCCCCCGGAAGGCTCTCCAGCGTTTTCCGGCCCATCACAACGACGCCCCCCGTCGTCTCCTCGCGGAAGAATTTCTTGTCTGCGGGGATGCTGACCAGCAGGTCGTTATCTTTTCCGATCGCCCAGTTCTCATCCACGGCTACGATCATTTTCATCTTGCTTTTCCTCCTTCCCGGAGCTTTTCTCCGTTCCCGCGCCCCGCGGCCTCAGACTGCGACCGGAATGTTTTTGATCTGCGGTCCTGTCTGATAATTTTCCACGAACAGGTCGTCGGTCGTAAAGCTGTAGAAATCCGTCTTCTCCGGATTCAGCCATACCTTCGGCGCCTCATAGGGCGTCCTTTCGATCAGTTCCTTCACCAGCGGGATATGGCGGTCATAGATGTGCGCGTCGGCGATCACGTGGACGAACTCTCCGGCCTCCATGCCGCAGCACTGCGCGATCATCATCAGCAGCAGGCTGTACTGCGCCACGTTCCAGTTGTTGGCGGTCAGCACGTCCTGGGAGCGCTGGTTCAGGATCGCGTTGAGGACCAGCTTTTCCTTCCCGGGCTCCTTCGTCACGTTGAAGGTCATGCTGTAGGCGCAGGGATAGAGGTTCATCTCGTGAAGGTCCTGATGCACGTAGAGGTTCGTCAGGATCCGACGGCTGTAGGGCGTATGCTGCAGATCGTAGAGGACGCGGTCCACCTGGTCCATCTCGCCCTCTTTGTAGATATGCTTTACGCCCATCTGATAGCCGTAGGCTTTCCCGATGCTTCCGTCCTCATCCGCCCAGCTGTCCCAGATATGGCTGTTTAAGTCGTTGACGTTATTCGATTTTTTCTGCCAGATCCAGAGGATCTCGTCGAAGGCGCTCTTTAAGGCCGTCTTCCGGAGCGTAAGGGCCGGAAATTCCCGGCGCAGGTCGTAGCGGTTCACGACGCCGAAGCGCTTGACCGTATAGGCGTAGGAGCCGTCCTCCCACTTCGGACGGACCGCCTCCCCTTCCGTGCTGGTCCCGTTCTCAAGGATATCGCGGCACATCGCGATAAAGACTTCATCAGCGTAGCTCATCCTCTCTCCTCCTTCCTGCGGGCCGGGCGCTTTCCTCTCAGGCGCCGCCCGGAAGCTTCGCGAGGGAAACGTCCTCCGCAAAGCCTGCCGCGTTGTACAGTATCAGGATATCCGTGTATTGTTTTTCTTCCATCAGTTCCTCAAGCGGCTGGTTGTAATACCGAAGGTCCACCATGTCCACCCGGTCAAAGCAGCTGAAGGTAAAGGGCACAAAGCAGTGCGCGTAAGAATCCTTGAGCACCAGAAGGCTCCGCCTCTTCGGCTCGCTGTGCCGGATCCGCGTCTCCACGATGGCGTTGTTGCCGCCGAAGAAGACCGCGTACTGATCCCTCGTCTCAAGCTTATCGGGCGCATAGACCGTATCTTTTGTCTCCGTGCCGTTATAGGTCACCTGCAGCGGGGAAGCGCTGACCGGCTCGTAGATCTCGATCGTGTCCTGCACGCTCGTCTGCGCGACCTTGGCCGCGATAGTCCCCTCGAAGGTGTCGGAGACGGCGGTAATATTGTAATCCTCCGCGGTAAAGGTCCCGAGGCCGCGTCCTTTTGCCCAGTCCGCAAAAACTTCGAAGGCAGCGCCCGTCGTCCAGTGATGGTCGGTGCGGTAATAGACCTGCTCTCCTTCGCCTGCCATCCGGCGAAGGACGTCCCCGGCGTCATACCATACGCCGTCCGGCAGAGAATCTTTTATTTTTTCAAGATAGACTTCCTCATCATAGGGCGCCGCGAACGGCGGCAGCTTGTCTTTCAGGATGTCCACCGCGTTCGGCACCACCATGGCGGTCAGATGCCCGCTGTCACAGGTCTCAGGCAGCTGCCCCAGGAAGGCGGAAAGATCCGCGATCCCGGCCCGGGCCTGCTCCGTGTCGAACACGCCTTCATGCGTCTCGATCAGATAATCATCGGCCGCAAAGTAGACCCCTTTGGAATCCTGCCGCAGGGCGGCTCTCTCCACGCCGGTCTTGACCGCGATCCAGCCGTCTCTGCCGGGAAACTGATCCGACAGGTACTGCTCATATTTCTCCCCGAATTTCCCGGAAAAGACCTCATCGGCCTTCGGCGCCGGCATCGTCTGGAGCGTCCTGTTCTCCGTCTCCGAAAACGTCCTCTTCGGAGCAATGAGCGAAGCCGCCGCAAAGCCGAAGATCAGGACCAGGAAAAGGGTGATGATATTGACGGACTGTCTGCGGTTCATCGTTTCATCCGTCTTGTTTTCCATCTCGTTATGCATAGATCCACCTTATCAGAACCGGAAATACAGGAACGGGTTAAAGGAGGCGTCCACGAGCCACGCCACGCTTAAGATAAACACCGCCGCGTAAAATACGCCGTGCAGCGCGATATTTGCCGCGTCCTTCTTCCCGCACTTCGCAAGCAGGGCATTCCCCGCCCGCGCCGGAAGCTTTGTCGATCCGAGGATCAGGAAGATAAAGAGGACCAGGTAATTATACAGAAGGTAGATGCTTCCGCGGTCCGCCAGCCCTCCTGCCCCGAAGAGGCTTAAGAAAAAGCCGCTCCCCTCCAGGATATCGCCGAAGGAGAAAATGTACCAGCCCAGCATGACGAAGAACATGCAGTACACATGCCTCACCCAGCCGGGAAGATGCTCCAGCGCGCGCCGCAGCACGAACTTTTCCACCAGCAGAAGGATCCCGTAATAGAGTCCCCAGATGAGGAAGTTCCAGGCTGCGCCGTGCCAGATGCCGGTCAGCAGCCACACGACCATAATGTTGCGCACCTGCTTTGCGGTCCCCACGCGGTTCCCGCCGAGCGGGATATAGACGTACTCGCGAAACCAGGTCCCCAGAGAGATGTGCCAGCGGCGCCAGAATTCCGTGATGCTCTTCGAAAGATACGGATAGTTGAAATTCTCAAGGAACCGAAAGCCGAACATCTGCCCCAGACCGATCGCCATATCGGAATATCCCGAAAAGTCGAAATAGATCTGGAAGGTGAAGGCGGCAAGGCCGAGCCAGGCGGTCACCGCCGGAACGTGCCCCTGCATGCCGCGGACGGTATCCCACAGAACGCCGGCGTTGTTCGCGAGCAGGACCTTCTTCCCAAGGCCGATGACAAAGCGGTTCACGCCTTCCGCAAACTGCCCGGCGCTCTCCTTCCGGGAGCGCAGCTGCTCGTCGATCGTTTTATACTGAACGATGGGACCCGCGATCAGCTGCGGGAACATCGAAACATAGGCACCGTAGGAAATAATATTCTTCTGCACCTTTGCGGTCCCGCGGTATACATCGATGATATACGAGATCGTCTGGAATGTGTAGAAGGAGATGCCGATCGGCAGCGCGAGCCCGAGCGGACTGATCTGTCTGCTCAGGATCTTTGAGACGGTCCCGATCACAAAATCCGCGTACTTGAAGATGCCAAGCAGCGCCAGCCCGAAGCTGACCGAGAGGATGAGGGCCGCCTTCGCGCCCTTCTCCCGCCCCTTTGCGCCAAGTGAACTGACCGCGAGACCGCCCAGCCAGGAGCTGAGGATCGAAACGATCATAAGGACCACATAGACCGGCTCTCCCCAGGCATAAAAGAACAGACTCACCAGCAGAAGAACGAGATTTCTGGCGGGTCTGGGGACTGCAAAATATAGAATAAGAACAGCCGGCAGAAAACGGAAAAGGAAAAGCAGACTGCTGAATACCATTCAAATACCTGCCTTATTAAAAGAAACTTTTTTCTTTACAACATACCGGAACATTATATAATATAATAATGCGATAATCAACCGGCTATCGCCCGCACCCGGCACATTTGCCCTGCCGGAAGGAGGCACCGGTTTCATACTGATATATTTTCTGAAAGAATAAGAGGATTTTTCATGGCATCCGATAGAAATACCCGGACAAAACAGTCCTCCGGGACATCCGGTTCTGATGACCGGGCGCGGGGAGCTTCCCGTGGGAAGCGCCGGAAGAGACCGCAAAGCAGCGTGAACCTTCTTTCCCTTCTCGCCCTGGTGCTGGTCGTACTGCTCATCTCAGAGGGCCATCTGGTCTATATCATGTTTACACAGACGGGAAGTGAAGACGTTTCCGTTTCCGCATCCGGCGGCGCCCAGACTGCGGCAGCGCCGGAAGAAGCGGCCGAACCTGAGACAGGCTTTGCCGATAACACAGAGGCGAACCCCGGCTCGGTAGATCTTCCGCTCGCAGGTTTTTCCTCCGCGGCCTCCGGCTCCGGAGAGATCCCGGAAGAGACGCCGCGGGAAGAGACGGAGCCGGCCGAGGTCTACTCCGAACAGCTCGACAGCCCGGTGGTCGTCGGGAAGACCGAACCTCCCGTCGATGATTCTTACTTCTCCGACGCGGTATTTATCGGAGACTCCCGTATGGAGGGCTTCCGGAACGCCTCCGGGATCACGCAGGGGACCTTCCTTACCAGTGTGGGCCTCAATATCAGCAGCATGTCGGCGGCCACCATCGCCACCGCGGACGGCACGATCTCTGTCTACCAGGGTCTCAGCGGGACCCAGTATTCCAAGATCTACGTCATGCTGGGGACCAACGACCTGGGCTACTATCCCTGGGAAATGTTCCCGGATGAGTTCTCGGGCGTGATCGAGCAGTTCCATAAGCTTCAGCCCGGCGCGATCATCTATATCTGCAGCGTCATCTATCTGGAAGAGGCGCTTGCCGCGCAGAGCGCAAGCTATAACACAAACGAAAATGTACGCATTATCAACGATTATCTCCTTGAGGTCGCCGGGGAGCACAGCGAATACTGCTGCTACCTCAACCTGAACGAGATCTTCTCGAACGGTTACGGAGCGCTCAAGGAGGGCTATTCCTCGGACGGCGTCCATCTCTATGAGTCCGCCCTGCAGGAGATGCTGCAGTACCTGAAAAATCACTATGTCCCCGTGGAGGCCTCCGCGGAGACATACGCTGAGGAAGATACAGATACCGGAGCCGATGCGTAAACATCAGCAGAAAGGAGCTTTTAGCACATGAAACGTCTGAAACGAGTATTTACGATCCTTACGGGAGCTCTTCTCCTTGCCATGGCGCTCACAGCCTGCGGCGGCGGAAAGTCCTCCGGCGACATCACGGTCGATGCGGCAAAGCTTGCGGAGCAGCTCCAGTCTGAGACAGTGACCACCGACACCCTTGCCGCGACGCCCGAGGGGCAGATCGCTTCCATCTATTTCTTCGATACCGCAAAGATCGAAAACGCTGCCGCTTACACGAGCAGCGGGGCGACCGCCTGTGAAGTGGCCGTTGTCGAATGTTCCGACAGCTCCTACACCGGCGAGGTCGAGAAGCTGTTCAAGAACCGCGCGGAACATCAGGCGGAGCTCTACAAGAGCTACAACGCCGGAGAGGTCTCCAAGCTCGAGAACGCCATCATCAAATCCGCGGGAAAATATGTCGTGTTCTGTGTCTGCGACGACACCGGCAAAGCTTCGCAGATCCTGAAGGACAGCGGGTTCTGATCCATTCCCTTTTTCCCTGATAAAAAAGCTGCAGCAGGTTCTTCCTGCCGCAGCTTTTTCATTTTTACTCTTCTTCCCCGCAGATCCTTACGACCGCGTCCGCGAACATTTTCGCGCTTTGCGCAAGGAGCCCGGTCTCCACAAATTCATCGTCGCCGTGCATGTGATGGTCTGTCTCCGTATCACAGCCAAAGGCCACGCCTCCCGGGATGTTGTGCACGTAGGTCCAGCCGCCGATCGCAAGGGGCCTGCCCTTCTCTCCCGTCCAGCTCTCATAGCAGGCGAGGAGATCCTTTACAAAAGGATCGTCCTCAGGGACATGGTGGGCGGGCGCCATCTGCTTCTTTGAAAAGGCGATCCCGAAGGAGGAAAGGCGCGCGAGGAACACATCCGTAAGATTCTCATCGGTCGCGCAAAGCGGTGCCCTGCAGTCGATCTTTGCAATCAGCTCTCCGTCCGCGATGGATACGACTCCCAGATTCATCGTGAGGGCCCCGGAGAGCTCGTCGCTCATTGCCACGCCGAGCGCTCTCCCCTCCGTATCCCCGTGCGGGAAAAGCTCTCCGAGAGACAGGGCCGCCTGCGCGGCAGGTCCGGTCAGCGCAAGAAGCCGGACAAGGACAAAAGCCGCTGTCGCCGCGTTCACTCCATCCGACGGGCGCGATCCGTGGGCCGGCACGCCGCGGACACTGATCCTGGTCTCCTCCCCGGCGGCGTCTACGGTAAATTCCGCTCCCGTGAGTGTGCCGGCCTCTGCCGCGGCGGCCTCTGCCTCTCCGGCCGGCACGCCGGAGACGACCAGGGTGGCGGAGGGCGGAACAACATTTGCCTTGCTTCCCCCTTTAAGCAGGACAAGGCGCCGGTCTTTAGCCTCTTCTTCTTTGTCCCAGGAAGCGGTCAGGGTGCCTGCCAGTCTCGCCTTCTCGATATTGATCAGCGGGAAATCCCCGTCCGGACTGAACGTATGGGGAGCCGGCTTTTCTCTTTGAAAATAATAGCGAAGATCCGAACTGCCGCACTCTTCGTTCGAGCCAAGAAGCAGGCGCACCCCTTTCTTCAGCGGGATCCCCAGCTCTTTGACGCAGCGCAGCGCGTACAGCGCCGCGACGGCAGGGCCTTTATCGTCGATGGCACCGCGGCCGTAGATCTTTCCGTCCGTGACCTTCGGCTCGAACGGAGCGGTAACGGTCCAGTCCTCACTGACAGGGACCACATCCAGATGCGCGATAATATCCAGCTCCCGCTCCGCGGGCCCCAGATCTCCGGCGATCATAATACTGTCATAATCTGTCACGCGAAGTCCGTATCGCTCCATCATCTCTCCCGCGGCGGCAACGGCCGCGGCAGGGCCTTCCCCGTAGGGCATTCCCGGCTTCGCTTCCCCTCTCGTGCTGTCGATCCTGATCAGGTCCGCAAGATCCTTAAGCATTTCATCTTCTTTGCTGTCAATGTACGCACTGATGCTGTCTTTCAACATATTTTCCTCTTTCCCCGCTCCGGCGCGGCCCTCTGATTTTTGCACTGATACTATTATAGGGCAGCGCCCGGATAAGTCAACCGGCCTTCCTTTACGCGCGCCCCCCGCGGACTGGAATGAAGAGGCCTTCTATGCTATACTCTGGGGAGAGGTGAAAGCATTGAAAGAAGGTTATTATTCCTCCGGAAAGTTTGCCCGCATGGCGGGCGTCACGGTCCGGACCATCCGTTTTTATGACAGTCAGAATATCCTGAAGCCTTCCATGGTCTCAGAGAGCGGCGCGCGTTACTATACGGACGCCGATTTCGCGCGCCTTCAGCAGATCCTCCTGCTCAAGCACCTCGGCTTCTCCCTGGAGGAGATCCGCGAGATCACGATCAAGGATACGGACGTCGAGTTCCTCCTGAACGCGCTTAGGATCCAGGAAAAGCTGGTCCGCGACAGGATCGAGCAGCTGGAGCTCGTGAGCAGCGCCATCTCAGAGACCGCTTCCGCGATCGGAGGCGAGGGGCAGATCGACTGGAGCCGCATGCTCGACCTGATCCACCTGACGGAGATGGAGAACAGCCTCTCCGGCCAGTACCGCAACGCGGCCAACCTCTCCGCGAGGATCAGCCTGCACAGCCGTTTCTCCACGAATCCGGAGGGCTGGTTCCCCTGGCTGTTTGCGCAGTGTCCTCCCCGCCCCGGGCAGCAGATCCTGGAGCTCGGCTGCGGAGACGGGTCTCTGTGGACCGCATGTACCGGCAGCGTCCCGGAGGACTGCCGCATCCTTCTCTCCGATATTTCCGAGGGAATGGTCCGTGAGGCGAGGCGTGCCCTCCCGGCGGGCGATCCCCGTTTTTCCTTCCGCGTGATCGACGCGCAGGAGATCCCCCTTGATGAGGATTCCTGCGACATCGTCATCGCGAACCACGTCCTCTTCTACTGTGAGGATATCCCGAAGGTCTGCCGGCAGGTGCGGCGCGTCCTGCGCCCCGGCGGCATCTTTGCGTGCAGCACCTACGGGGCGGCCCACATGCAGGAGATCACCCGCCTCGTGCAGGAATTTGATCCGCGCATCGTCCTTTCCGCGGAAAAGCTGCAAAACCGGTTCGGGCTTGAGAACGGCGCTGCCATCCTTCAGGAGGAGTTTGAGGATGTGGAGCTTCGCCGCTACGCGGATTCCCTCATGGTGGACGCCCCCCAGCCCCTCATCGAGTACGTCCTCTCCTGCCACGGCAACCAGAGCCAGTACATCCTGGACCGCTACAGGGAGTTTCGGGAGCTCGTTGAACAAAAGACCGCCGGCGGTTTTAAGATCACCAAGGACGCCGGCCTCTTCCTCGCCCGGAAAGGCGAATAAACTTTTTCTAAAAAATGAAAAATAGGTCTTGAAGGTTACGTTGCGTCACCTTTTATACTGGCCCTATACGAAAGGAGGCAGCACATGAAAGGTATTATTCTTGCCGGCGGATCCGGCACCAGGCTTTATCCCCTCACAATGGTCACCTCCAAACAGCTTCTGCCGATCTACGACAAACCCATGATCTACTATCCGATGTCCGTCCTTATGAACGCGGGCATCCGTGAGATCCTGATCATATCCACGCCGCAGGATACGCCCCGGTTCAGGGAGCTCCTCGGAGACGGCAGCCAGTTCGGCCTGCAGCTCTCCTACGCGGTCCAGCCCAGTCCCGACGGACTCGCCCAGGCTTTCATCATCGGCGCGCCCTTTATCGGAAATGACTGCGCAGCCATGATCCTCGGCGACAACATCTTCTTCGGCCAGGGCCTGACCAAGCGCCTGAAAAAGGCCGTAAAGACCGCCACCGGCGGGGACGGCGCCACGGTGTTCGGCTACTATGTCGATGACCCCGAGCGCTTCGGGATCGTCTCCTTCGACGAGAACGGCAGGGCCGTATCCATCGAGGAAAAGCCGAAGCATCCGAAGAGCAACTACTGCGTCACCGGCCTCTACTTCTATGACAACCACGTCGTAGAGTACGCGAAGGATCTGAAGCCCTCCGCGCGGGGCGAACTGGAGATCACGGACCTGAACAGGATCTATCTCGAGCAGGGCACGCTGAACGTGGAGCTCCTCGGCCAGGGCTTTACCTGGCTTGACACCGGCACCCACGAAAGCCTTGTGGAAGCCACGAACTTCGTCAAGACCATCGAGAGCCACCAGCACCGCAAGATCGCCTGCCTGGAGGAGATCGCCTACCTGAACGGATGGATCACGCGGGAGGATGTGGAAAAGGTCTACGAGGTCCTGAAAAAGAACCAGTACGGCCAGTATCTGCGGGACATCCTGGACGGCAAGTTCCTGGATCCCTCCACGGAAGGACACTGATCATCCCGGTATGATAAAGATAGAAGGAGAATATTTATGACGATCATCGTGACCGGCGGCGCCGGATTTATCGGAAGCAACTTTATTTTCCATATGCTGAAAGAGCATCCCGACTACAGGATCATCTGCCTCGACTGCCTGACCTACGCGGGCAACCTTTCCACGCTCGCGGGCGTGATGGACGATCCGAATTTCCGCTTTGTAAAGGAGAGCATCACGGACAGGGAAGCCGTGTACCGTCTCTTTGAGGAAGAAAAGCCGGATGTGGTCGTCAATTTCGCGGCCGAGAGCCATGTGGACCGTTCCATTGAGAATCCGCAGATCTTTCTCGACACGAATATCATCGGGACTTCGGTCCTGATGGACGCCTGCCGCAAATACGGCATACAGCGCTATCACCAGGTCTCCACCGACGAGGTGTACGGCGATCTCCCGCTTGACCGCCCCGACCTGTTCTTTACGGAGGAGACGCCCATCCATACCAGCAGCCCCTACAGCTCCTCAAAGGCAGCCGCCGACCTGCTCGTGCTCGCCTATCACAGGACCTACGGCCTGCCGGTCACCATCAGCCGCTGCTCGAACAATTACGGGCCCTACCACTTCCCGGAGAAGCTCATCCCGCTGATGATCATCAACGCGCTGGCTGACAAGCCGCTGCCCGTCTACGGCACAGGCGAGAACGTCCGCGACTGGCTCTATGTGGAGGACCACTGCAGGGCGATCGACCTGATCCTGCATCACGGCCGCGTCGGCGAGGTCTACAACGTCGGCGGCCATAATGAGATGCGGAACATCGATATCGTAAAGATCATCTGCCGGGAGCTTGACAAGCCCGAGAGCCTGATCACCTACGTCACGGACCGCAAGGGACACGATATGCGCTACGCGATCGATCCCACCAAGATCCACAATGAGCTCGGCTGGCTGCCCGAGACCAAATTTGAGGACGGGATCAAAAAGACCATCCGCTGGTATCTGGACAACCGCAGCTGGTGGGAAACGATCATCTCCGGCGAATACATGAACTATTTTGAGGATATGTACGGTGACCGCCTGCGCGGCTCCGGGGAAAGGAGCTGAACATGCGGGTACTTGTCACAGGGGTTGCGGGACAGCTGGGGCACGACGTCTGCAATGAGCTGGCCGCCCGCGGGATCGAGGCCGCCGGCTCCGATCTGCACCCGTCCTACGCGGGGTGTGCCGACGGCTCCCCCGTCACCGCCATGCCCTACTTTTCGATGGATATCACCGACAAAGAGAGCGTTCAGAGCGTGATCGGCGCCTACGCGCCGGACGCCGTCGTTCACTGCGCCGCCTGGACGGCCGTGGACGCCGCCGAGGACGAGGAGAACATCGCGAAGGTGCGCGCCATCAATGCGGGAGGGACCGAAAACATCGCAAGGGCCTGCAGGGACCTGGACGCGAAGATGGTCTACCTCAGCACCGACTACGTCTTTGACGGCCAGGGCGATACGCCCTGGGAGCCGGACTGCCGGGACTACCGCCCCCTCAACGTCTACGGACAGACCAAGCTGGAGGGCGAGCAGGCCGTCTCTTCGATCCTGGATAAATATTTTATCGTCCGGATCGCGTGGGTCTTCGGAAAGAACGGCAAAAACTTTATCAAGACCATGCTGCAGCTGGGAAAGACGCACGATTCGCTGCGCGTCGTCTGCGACCAGATCGGCACGCCCACCTATACGCTGGATCTCGCTCGGCTCCTGGTGGATATGATCGAAACGGACCGGTACGGCTATTACCATGCCACCAACGCGGAGCTCCCGGGCGATGCGCGTGAGGACGGCTGCCGCACCGGCTATATCAGCTGGTATGACTTTACAAAGGAGATCTTCCGTCAGGCGGCGGCCCTCGGGCATCCGGAATATCTGCCGGAGAACCTTTCCGTCACGCCCGTCACGACGGCCGAATACGGGCTCTCAAAGGCGAAGCGCCCCTTCAACAGCCGTCTGGCAAAGGAGAAGCTTGCAGGCAGCGGTTTTACTCCCCTGCCCGACTGGCAGGACGCTCTGCACAGATATCTGCTTGAGATCGAGTTTTAGAGAGGAGAATATGCAGCTATGGGAAAGATCAAAGTGACCGCCTGCCCGATCGAGGGGCTTTTCGTCATCGAGCCGACCGTGTTCGGGGACGAGCGCGGTTATTTTACAGAGACCTACAACTCCCGGGATATGCAGGAGGCCGGCATCGACCGCCTCTTTGTGCAGGACAATCAGTCCGGATCCGTAAAGGGAGTCCTCCGCGGCCTGCACTACCAGAAGGAGCACCCGCAGGCAAAGCTGGTGCGGGTCATCAGCGGCTCCGTCTTTGACGTCGCCGTGGATCTTCGGGGTGGCAGCCCCACCTTCGGACAGTGGCACGGGATCACGCTGACCGCCGATAACAAAAAGCAGTTCCTCATCCCCGAGGGCTTTGCCCACGGTTTTCTGGTGCTCAGCGAGTCCGCGCAGTTCTGCTATAAGTGCACGGACTTCTATCACCCCGGGGACGAAGGCGGCCTCGCCTGGAACGACCCGGCGATCGGGATCGAGTGGCCGGAGCTTGAGGGGACCTACGACGGAACGCCCCGCGCCGACGGATGGCACCTTTCGGACGGGACGCCGCTCGTGCTCAGCGAGAGGGACCAGAAATGGGGACCGCTCGCGGAGACGTTCCGCTTCTGAAGCCGTCCAAATGAAATAATGCCGGATAAAAAAGCTGCGCCGGAGGGAAACTTCCTTCCGGCGCAGCTTTATTTATTCTTCGGTCTTATTTTTTAATGACGAGGTTGATGATCTTCTTCGGAACATAGATCTCCTTGATGATCGTGCCGTCCAGCTTGCCGGCGACTGCCTCTTTGCCGGCGGCCAGCGCCTCCTCCTTCGTAGCCTCAGCGGAAATGCTGATGACCGCGCGGGTCTTTCCGTTGACCTGGACCGGGATCTGAAGCTCGTCTTCCTTCATCGCCTCTTCATCGGCCTCGGGCCACGGATGATGGAATACGGATTCGGTATGGCCCAGCTCCTCCCAGAGCTCCTCACCGATGTGCGGGGCAAAGGGCGCGATCATGATGACGGCCGCCTCCAGGGTCTCCCTGTCGATGCCGCCTTCCTTCTTCGCGAGGGAGATCAGCGTATTGTTGCTCTCCATGAATCCGGAGATGACCGTATTCAGGCTGAAGCTCTCAAGCCTCTGGGTGATCGTGTGGATCATCTTATTGCGGACGCGGACCATCTCGCGCGAGGGCTTGATATCCTTGTCCTTGTTCTCCATGACGAGGTTGTAGAACCTGCTCAGGAAGCGGTATACGCCGTCGATCCCGCGGTCGTCCCACTCAGCGTCCAGCTCGGGCGGGCCTACAAAGAGCTCGTACATGCGGAGCGAGTCGCAGCCGTAGTTCTCCACCAGCTCATCCGGGGAGACGACGTTGCCCTTCGACTTGCTCATCTTGATGCCGTTCTTGCCGGTGATCATACCCTGGTTGAACAGCTTCCTGAACGGTTCCTCGAAATCGACCACGCCGATATCACAGAGGAACTTCGTATAGAACCTGGAGTAGAGCAGATGCAGGACCGCATGCTCCACACCGCCGATATACATATCGACCGGGAGGTATTTGTCCGCCTTATCCCTGGAGACCAGCTCGCTGTCGTTGTGCGGATCCACATAGCGCAGGAAATACCAGGAGGAACCTGCCCACTGGGGCATGGTGTTCGTCTCCCTCTTCGAGGCCGCGCCGCAGACCGGGCACTTGCAGTTGACCCAGGAATCGATGGCCGCCAGCGGTGATTCGCCGGTGCCTGTGGGCTCGTAGGACTCTACCTCCGGCAGGCGCAGCGGCAGCTCCTCCTCCGGTACCGGCACATTGCCGCAGCTCGGGCAGTGAATGATCGGGATGGGCTCGCCCCAGTAGCGCTGTCTGGAGAAGACCCAGTCGCGAAGCTTATAGTTCACGGTCTTGCGGCCGATCCCCATCTCTTCGATGATCAGCGGGGCATTCTTCTTCAGCTCGGCGGATTCCATTCCGTTCCAGTCGCCGGAATTGATCATGGTGCCGGAAGCCTCCGTATAGGCCTCGGTCATGTTCACGATCTCCTTGCCGTCTTTCGCGATGACCTGAATGATCGGGATATCGAACTTGGTCGCGAACTCAAAGTCCCTGTCATCATGCGCGGGCACGCACATGATGGCGCCGGTGCCGTAATCGATGAGGACATAGTCGGAAAGCCAGATCGGGATCTTTTTGCCGTTCAGCGGGTTGATCGCGTAGCTTCCGGTGAAGACGCCGGTCTTCTCCTTGTCCTGCAGACGGTCCACGTTGGACTTTACGGACGCGTCGTAAATATACTTTTCAACAGCCTCCTGCGTCTCGGGCGTCGCAAGGGAGCGCGCCATGGGATGCTCGGGGGCAAGGACCATGAAGGTCGCGCCGTAGAGCGTATCCGGGCGGGTCGTGTAAACGGTGATCTTCTCATCCGTCCCGTCGACGGGAAAGTCCACCTCGGCGCCGTAGGATTTTCCGATCCAGTCGGTCTGCATCTTCTTGACCTTTTCGGGCCAGTCGAGATCGTCCAGATCCTCCAGCAGGCGGTCCGCATATTTGGTGATCCGCAGCATCCACTGGCGGAGATTCTTCTTGGTCACCTCGGTGCCGCAGCGCTCGCAGCGTCCGTTGACGACCTCCTCATTGGCAAGGCCGGTCTTGCAGGACGGGCACCAGTTGATCGGGAACTCCTTCTCGTAGGCAAGTCCCTCTTTGAACATCTTGACAAAGATCCACTGCGTCCACTTGTAGAAATCGGGATCGGTCGTGTTGACCTCCCTGTCCCAGTCGTAGATCGCGGCGATCTGGTTGATCTGCTTCTTGATATTCTTTACGTTCTCCGCGGTGGAGATGGCCGGATGCTGACCGGTCTTGATCGCGTAATTCTCTGCGGGAAGACCGAAAGCGTCCCATCCCATCGGATGGATCAGATAGTAGCCCTGCATCATTTTGTAGCGGCTCCAGACGTCGGAGATAACATAGCCTCTCCAGTGTCCCACGTGCAGCCCGTTTCCGGACGGGTAAGGGAACATATCCAGGCAGTAATATTTCGGTTTTTTACCGTCGTCAACATTCACCGGGTGCTCTTCCCAGTTCTTTCTCCATTTTTCTTCAATGGCTCTGTGATTATATGTGATCGCCATGTCTCCTCCTTCGGATCGGCCTGTTTACATGAACAGACATAATTGTATTCCAAAGCCCTTTTGTTGTCAAGGCTGGCGCCCGCGCGGAGCGCGGCTTCACCGGTAGTTCCGGACCGTGATCTGCAGGCTCCTCGTCCCCCGGTATTCATTGATCCCCGGGGAATAGGTCACGGTGAGACGGACGTTGTTATCCAGTCCGCGCAGCATCCGCTCCTTCTCCTGCTCCCCGAAGCGGCCGGCGATGTAATTAAGGAACCGGTCGGCGTCCCCGAAGAGCATGCCCGTGACGGCGGCGCCGCTCTCATCAAAGAGCCGCAGTCTGACCGCGTTCCCGGTCTTTCCGACGACGGACGCGCCCGCGACGCGCAGATCCCTGGCCGCGAAGAGCGGCTTCTCGTTCCCCTTTCCGCAGGGTTCCAGCAGGGAGAGCTGCTCGCAGAGCGGTTCGGAGATATAGCCGATGGGCATCGCAAAGTCGATGCTGACCTTTTCGGCAAGATCGTCCTCGCCAAGCCGGCAGTTCCCGTTCAGCTCCCTCCGAAGCCGGTCCACGTTCTCCTCCGCGAGGGAGAGGCCGGCGGCCATCGGATGCCCGCCGAACTTTGTCAGCAGATGGGAGACTTTGGAGAGCTCCTCAAACATCTGATAGCCCTCGATCGACCTTCCGGAGCCCTTCACGCCATCCCGCCCCCGGGTCAGGACGAATGCGGGGCGGTAAAAGCGTTCCCGGATCTTGCCGGCCACGATCCCCGCCACGCTCTCATGGCAGTCAGGGAGAAAGATCACCAGCACACGGTCCGCGGCGAGCCCGCTCTCTTCGACCATCCGGGCCGCCTCTTCCACGGCCTTTGTCGTCATCGCCTTTCTCTCTTCATTGAGTTCCTGCAGCTTTTCCGCAAGCCGGGCGGCTTCGCCCGGATCCTCGGTAAGGAGCAGGCGCAGGGCCTCCTTGGCGGTCTCCAGCCTGCCGCTCGCGTTGATGCAGGGGCCCAGGACGAAACCGATGTGATAGGCACTAAGAGGCCTTCCCTCGAGGCCCACAGCGCGGATCAGCGCGCGCATGCCACTATTTTCCGTGGAGGCGAGCGCCTTCAGTCCCAGACGCACGATCGTCCGGTTCTCGCGCTCAAGCTCCATCACATCCCCGATCGTGGCGAAGGCCGCGTTCTCTACAAACTGCCATGCCTCATCCTCCGGGATGCCGGCAAGTCGCCAGAGGACGCAGACAAGCTTCCACGCGACAACCGCCCCGCAGATCCGGGTGTACGGCGTCGTCTCGCCGGGGACCGCAGGGTCGATCAGGACGTCCGCCTCCGGGAGATCGAGCTGCCTCTCTCCCCCCTCCTCCGTGAACATGGGTTCATGGTGGTCCGTAATGATCATCGTCATCCCGAGCGTGTGCGCGAGCTTTGCCTGGGCGATCGCGGCGATCCCGTTGTCACAGGTGAGCAGGGTATCCACGCCGTCCCGGAAGGCCTCCTCTACGATGCGGTCGTTGATCCCGAAGCCGTCGTTTAACCTGTCGGGGATCTCATAATCGACCTGCGCATGAAGGCGCGAAAGGCCCCTGTAGAGGATGTAGGACGCATTTACGCCGTCGATGTCATAGTCGCCGATGATGCGGATCCGCCTTCCCTCGCCGATCTTTTTAAGAAGGAGCTGCGCGGCCTCCCCGGTCCCCCTAAGGAGCGCCGGGTCCGGAAGATCTTCCTTTGTTCCCTGCAGATATTCGCGGATCTCCTCATCCGTGCAAAGTCCGCGGTTGATCAGAAGCCTTGCAATGACCGGATCGATGCCGAATCGCTCCCCGATCCCGTAGAAGTCTCCCTTAATGTTTTTAACGAACCATTTTTCCATTCAAACTCCCGTCCGCGGGATCGCTGCTCCCGGATAAACAACGGCCCCGCTGCCAAGCAGCGGAGCCGTTCGCATACGGCCGATCCGGCCTCTGCCTTATTTCTTTATTGCTTCTTCGCTTTCGCCTTTGCCTTTGCACTGCCGGAAGTCTTCTGAGAAGCCTTCTGATCAGCGCCGCGGCGCAGCACATACCAGATGCAGCCGGTCAGGCATACGGATGAATATCCGCCGGCCACGATGCCGACCATCAGCGGCAGCGCGAATTCCCTGATGCTGGGTACGCCGAGGATGAACAGGAAGGCGATCGTGACAAAGGTCGTGAATGAGGTGTAGATGCTTCGGGTCAGGGTCTGCGTTACGCTCTTGTTGACCACTTCCTCCAGCGGCTCATTCTTTGCCCTGGACTTCAGGTTCTCACGGATACGGTCGAAGATAACGATCGTAGCGTTGATCGAATAACCGACGATCGTCAGCATGCAGGCGATGAACGTATTGCCGATGGAAATACGGACGAGCGCATAGCACGCGAACACGACCAGCACGTCGTGGATCAGCGCGAGGACCGCACTGGACGCGAACCGGATATCCGAGAAACGGAACCAGATGTAGATCAGCATGCAGATGACCGCGACGATGACAGCCACGACGGCATCCTGCCGCATCTCATTACTGATGGTGGAGGAGATCGTCTCAAAGCTGATGCTTCTCTCCGTCGCGCCGCTGTCGGTCGTGTACTCGGCAACGCCGATCTTCTCTTCGAGCGCGTCAGACAGTGCTTCACGCTCATCGACCGAAAGAACGCGGGTCTTGAAGATCACTTCATTTCCGCCGCTTACAGCCTGCGCCTGGATCTCACCGCTGCCGATGATATCCTGGATGACGGGCTTGATCTGCGCGTCGATCTCTTCGAGTGAATAAGCCTTGTCAAAGGTCACATCCGTGGAGGTACCTCCGCGGAATTCCATGCTGAGGTTCAGGTAGCCGTTCCCTGCAGCCTTGTTGGCGAACATGGAGACGGGTCCGACAAGGATGGCACAGATACCGATGATAAAGAAGAGCTTTCTTCTTCCGACAAAATCGATGGTCTTGCGCTCTTTTGCCTTGCCGAAGTATTTCTCGTCCTTCATGCCGAGCCCGTAGGCCGCGTTCACGAGGAGACGGGAGATCACGAGCGCCGTGAGCATGGAGAGCACGATACCGAGAGCCAGCGTCTGGGCGAAGCCCTTGACAGTACCGGTGGCCATGAAGTTCAGGACGGCGGCCGCGATCAGAGTCGTAATATTGCCGTCGATGATGGCGGACAGAGCCTTCTTGAAACCGATGTCGATCGACTGCTTGACAGGCTTGCCCAGCGCGATCTCCTCACGGATACGCGCGTAGATGATGACATTGGCGTCCACAGCCATACCGATGGACAGGATGACGCCGGCGATACCGGCCAGCGTGAGCGTCATATCAAAGGCGTTCAGCGCGATCAGGTCCAGAGCGGTGTAGATGACCAGCGACCAGGCAGCGATCGCGCCCGGAAGCTTGTAGACGAAGATCATGAAGATCATGACGATGAGGATGCCGATCAGACCGGCGATCAGGCTGGTCGAAAGAGCTTTCTCACCGAGCTGCGCGCCTACGACGTTGGAGCGGATCTCTTCCAGTTCAAGGGAGAGAGAACCGATACGGATAGAGGAAGCAAGGTTGGATGCGGACTCGGCGGTAAAGGAACCGGAGATCACGCAGCTGCCGTCCGTAATGGCTTCCCTTACGACCGGAGCACTCAGCACGTCGCCGTCATAGATGATATAGATCTGTTCGCCGACGTGGCTGCTCGTTGCGTCACCAAAGGCTTTCGCGCCTTCGGAATCGAACGAAAGGGTGACCACGTATTCCGAGTTGCCCATGTTGTCCTTCTGGGTGCCTGCCTGCGCGGAAGCGACATGCGAGCCGTCCAGGACCTCCGTACCGTCAGCGAGCTGGAAGGTCAGGGAACCGGGCTTGCCCAGCTCCTCGAGGATCGCGTTCGCGTCGGTAACGCCCGGGATCTCGATGTTGATCCGGTTGCTGCCTTCCTTGTATACGGAAGCCTCTGTGCTGTAATTCTGCACACGCTGCTGCAGCTTGTAGATCGTATCGCTCATATCCTCGTCGGACGGAGCCTCATCACCGACCGTCTGGTATGTGATGGACACACCGCCTGACAGATCCAGGCCGAGCCTGATGTTCTTCGCAGCGCCGGTCCCGGTCGGTCCAAACCCGACAGCAGCCGTAAATACGGACAGGACGGTCAGAATGGCCATAAGGACAACGACCAGCCTTGCTCTACTCTTGTTCATTGCTTTTTACCTCTTTTCCTTCATTTTCTTCCGCAAGCGCCGCCTTGATCATGATGGCGCATTCTACGCGCTTGCGCTGTAATTCACAGCCTATATCATAGGCATCTGTGATCTTTCCGTGGAAGTTCCAGGAATTCGCGGCGCAGCCGCCGCTGCAGTAAAACTTCGCGAAGCAGTCCCGGCATTTCGGTTTGGCATAGACACAGCACTGCCGAAATTCATCCACGATATCATTCCTGACGATCCCGTCATCCACATTGCCCAGCAGGAACTGTTCATTCCCGACGAACTGGTGGCAGGGGTAGAGATCTCCCCACGGGGTCACCGCCAGGTATTCCGTCCCGGAGCCGCAGCCCGAGAGCCTCTTGTAAACACAGGGGCCTCCGGTCAGGTCGATCATGAAGTGGAAGAAGGTGAACCCTCTTCCCTCCTTCTCCCTGCGGATCATCTCCCGCGCGAGGCGGTCATACTCTTCGCAGATCCGCGGCACGTCCTCCTCCCGGATCGCGTAGGGCGCTTCCGGAGGAGCCACCACCGGCTCCATGGAGACCTTTGTAAATCCCAGGTCCGCGTAATGCAGGATATCCTCCGAGAAGTCCAGATTGTAGTGAGTGAATGTTCCCCTCACATAGTAGTCCTTCTCTCCCCTGCGCTTTGCGAACTCCTGAAATTTCGGGACGATCACGTCATAGCTGCCCCGGCCGCTGCCTCCCCGGAAGGGACGCATCCGGTCGTTGACCTCCTTCCGGCCGTCCAGGCTCATGACGACGTTTGCCATCTCGCGGTCGCAGAAGTCCATGATCTCATCGTTCACCAGCGTGCCGTTGGTCGTCAGTGTGAACCGGAAATTCTTATTGTGGAGCTTTTCCTGCTCTCTCCCGTAGCGGACCAGGTCCTTGACGACCTGCCAGTTCATCAGCGGTTCCCCGCCGAAGAAATCCACCTCGAGGTTCCTCCGGTCCCCGGAGTTCGCGATCAGGAAATCCAGCGCCTTCTTCCCGACCTCATAGCTCATCAGAGCTCTTTCGCCATGGTACTCGCCTTCCTCGGCGAAGCAGTAGCGGCAGGCCAGGTTGCAGTCATGGGCGATATGCAGGCACAGCGCCTTGACCACTGTTTTGCGCGCCTTGAAATCAAAGACGGCATCCCTGTAGATATCCTCTGAGAACAGAACGCCGGCTTCTTTTAACTTGGCGCACTCATCGAGCGCCTCACTGACCTCCGCGGGATCGTACCGGCCGGACAGGGCCCGCTCCGTCTCGGCGCGGTCCGCGCCTTTGTCGAGAAGAGCCACCGCGTCGTACACAAGGTCGTCGACCACATGGACGCTCCCGCTGTTCACATCCAGAACGATGTCCAATCCATTGCTTTTGTACTGATGGATCAAATAGAACTGTCTCCCTTCCGCAAGTCCATTAGAAGGGCTGCCGCGTAAATGCTGTACCATGCAGCTTCACATTTATGCGGCAGCCCGTCCGGTATTGATCAAGATCTATTATTTTGAATGCTCACAGGTCTGATTGCCAACCGTGCAGGATGTCTTGCAGGCTGACTGACAGGAAGTCTGGCATTCCCCGCATCCGCCTTTTTTCAGCGTGCTCTGCAGGGGTTTGGTGTTCAGGGTCTTGATATGCTTCATTTGTCTGCTCCTTTGTTGCGCGGGCATCTGCCCGCATGTGCCTTACAACGGGTTGCTGATATTCAAATGCGGGCAGCGCGGGAAAATTATTCCTGCTCCGCGGCGCGTGCCGCGATCTCCTTCTCCTGTACATCGGAGGGAGCCTGCTCGTATCTTGCGAACTCATAGGCGAAATCACCGCTGCCGCCCGTCATGGAGCGCAGCTGCGTGGAATAGCCGTACATCTCGGACATCGGAACGTCCGCTTCCACGATCGTGTTGCCCTTGTGGTCCGGGTTCATGCCGAGCACACGGCCGCGGCGCTTGTTCAGATCGCCCACGACATCGCCGGTGAACTTATCCGGAACCGTGACCTTAAGGGAAGCGATCGGCTCAAGCAGGACCGGGCCCGCCTTCATGAAGCCATCCTTGAAGGCCATGCTGGCCGCCGTCTTGAATGCCATTTCAGAGGAGTCGACCGGATGGTAGGAACCATCGTAGAGGACTGCCTTGACGCCGACAACGGGATATCCCGCCATCGGTCCCTTGAGGACGGCGTCCTGGATGCCTTTTTCAACGGCCGGGAAGAAGTTCTTCGGGACCGCGCCGCCGACGACGATCTGCTCGAACACATAGGGTGTCTCGAGATCCTGGGACGGCTCGAAGGTCATCTTGACATGTCCGTACTGGCCATGTCCGCCGGACTGCTTCTTGTATTTGGAATCCACATCGGATTTCTTGCGGATGGTCTCCCTGAACGCTACCTTCGGACGGTCAAGGACCGCTTCTGCCTTGTACTTGGTGAGCAGCTTGCTGATGATGATATCCAGATGCTGATCGCCCATGCCGTACAGCAGGGTCTGGCGGTTCTCGCTGTCATTGACGGCGCGCACGGTAAGGTCTTCCTGGCAGATCTTCGCGAGTGCCTGCGCGACCTTGTCATCCTCGCCCTTCTTGACGGCCGAATACCTCTTGTAGGTATACGGCACGGAAGTCTTGACAATGTCATATTTCACCGGTGTGCCCTTCGTCGAGAGCGTGTCGCCGGTGGAAGCCTCGAGCTTCGCGATGGCGCCGATGTCGCCGGCCTGAAGCTCCGCGACCTCCTGCGGCTTGCTGCCTTCAAAGACGTACAGCTTGCCGGCGCGGAATTCTTCCTCGCTCTCCACGTCATAGAGCGTGTCGTCGCCGCGGATGGTGCCGGAGGCGACCTTGATCAGGGAATATTTACCGATGAACGGGTCCACGATCGTCTTGAAGATGAATGCGGACTTGGGTTTCGCGTTGTCATAGTCTGCCTCAAAGGCATCCCCTGTCTTGGCGTTCTCGCCGGAGATCTTAGCGTCAGCCGGGCTGGGCAGATAGTTGACGATCGTTTCAAGAAGCGGCAAGATCCCCTGCAGGGTAAGGCAGCAGCCCATTACGACCGGGCAGAGATCGCCGCCGGCCACGCTCACGCGCAGCGCCGCAAAGACCTCTTCGGGCGTGAAGGCATCCGCGCCTTCCTCGAAATAGCGGTCCATGTACTCTTCGCTCGTCTCGGCGATGCCTTCCATGAGCTTCTCGCGGTACTCTTCAAGATCGCTCTCGAGATCCGCGGGGATATCGCAGGGGCTCGTCTTCTGCTTGTCCTCATATTTGAAGGCCGCGTTGCGGATAACATCCACATAGCCCGTAAGTTTATCATTCTCGCGGATGGGCAGGAAAAGCGGGACGACCTTGGAGCCGTAGAGCTCTCCGAGATCCTCAACGATCTGATGGTAGTCCGCGTGCTCATTGTCCATATTGGAAACGAAGAACATGCGCGGGACATCGAACTTATCGCAGATGTTCCATGCCTTCTGCGTGCCGACCTCGACGCCGCTCTTGCCGTTGATCACGATCACGGCGGAATCCGCGGCTGCTGCCGCTTCCTCTACCTCGCCCACAAAGTCAAAATAACCCGGGGTGTCAAGAACGTTGATCTTGCAGTCGTTCCACTGAATGGGAACCATGGACAAGCTGATGGAGAACTTGCGTTTCTGCTCCTCCTTGTCATAGTCACTGATCGTTGTTCCGTCGGTGACGCTGCCGAGGCGGGACGTCATCCCGACCACGTTCGCCATGGCTTCCACAAGACTCGTCTTACCGGACCCCCCATGTCCCATAAGCGCGACGTTGCGGATCTTATCCGTTGCGTAAACTTTCATAAACCTTCTCCTCCGTGTCTGTCAGTTAGTTGGCAGAATGCCACATGGATATATTGTACTAAAACAGTGCCTAAAATGCAAGTAGTTGTTTGCTTTTCGCGCATGCGCGCAGGTTGACAGTTTGCTTTATTGATAGTAGAATCGCACAGGATTTATCAGTTAAAATTCCTGCCTCTCTGGCAAGAAAGTGGCAAGAAAGGAGATCGGGAAATGGAACGTCACTCTTTCGGTTTTATCGGACTGGGCGTGATCGGCGGTTCGCTCGCGAAGGCGCTGCGCTCTCTGGACCCGTCCGCTTCCATCTGCGCGTACACCCGCTCCCGGGAGACCTCGGAAAAGGCTCTCTCCGAAGGCGTGATCGACGTCATCTGCAGCGGTCCCTCCGACCCGGCCTTCGCGGCCTGCGACGTCATCTTTCTGTGCGCTCCCGTTGAAAATAACATCGCCGCCCTGGAGCCGCTGGCGAAAGCGGCCGGCAGCCGCCCCATCATCACCGATGTCGGCAGCGTAAAGACCGGCATCCACGAGGAGGCGCGCCGCCTCGGGCTCTCCGCCCGCTTTATCGGCGGCCACCCGATGACCGGCTCCGAGAGATCCGGCCTGGATTCCTCGACGGAGCATCTTTTTGAAAATGCCTACTACATCCTGACGCCGGAGCCCGAGACGGACCCGGAGGTCCTGGAGCGCCTCACCGGCCTCGCGAGGTCGCTCGGCGCCATTCCGCTCAGGCTCGACTACCGGCAGCATGACTTTATCACCGCGGCCGTGAGCCACCTTCCGCACCTGGTCGCCGCAGCGCTGGTCAACACCGTGCACAATCTCGACACGCGCGAGGAGTATATGAAGCTGATCGCCGCCGGCGGTTTTAAGGATATCACAAGGATCGCCTCCTCCTCCCCGGAGATGTGGGAGCAGATCTGCATCACGAACGAGGAGAATATCGCCGAGGTCATGGACGAGTTCCTCCGCCTCCTTGAAGAGGCAAAGGACCACATGACGAAGGGCGACGGACGATATATCCGCAGCATGTTCCGCGATTCCAGAGATTACCGGAACTCCTTTACGGACAAGCCGCTCGGCCCCATCAAGAAGACCTGGCGCATCTACTGCGACATCGTGGATGAATCCGGCGCGATCGCGACCATCGCGACGACGCTTGCCGTAAACGGCATCAGCATCAAGAACATCGGCATCGTCAACAACCGTGAGTTCGAGGGCGGTGTTCTCCGCATCGAATTCTACGAGGAGGAACCGAGCCGCAAAGCGGCCGAGCTTCTCCGCCAGCACCGCTACAACGTCATTGAAGCGCATTGACCCGGCCGAAAGCCGGTCGGAGGAATGAACATTATGGAAATATCCCGCTCCACTTCCCCGCTGCGCGGTGAGCTCACCGTGCCGGGAGACAAATCGATCTCACACCGGGCCGTCATGCTCGGCGCCCTTTCCGAGGGGACAACGCGGATCTCGCATTTCCTGGAGGGCGCGGACTGTCTGTCCACGATCTCCTGCTTTTGCCAGATGGGCATCCCCATCGAGCGCACGCCGGACGCCATCCTGGTGCACGGCCGCGGACTGCACGGCCTTCGCGCGCCGAAGGAGCAGCTGGACGTCGGCAACAGCGGCACGACCATGCGCCTGCTGTCCGGTATCCTGGCAGGCCAGTCCTTTTCCAGCGTCCTCACCGGGGATGACTCCATCCGCCGCAGGCCCATGAAGCGCGTGATGGATCCGCTCCGCAATATGGGGGCGCGGATCACGGACCTCGGGGGCGGCGGCTGCGCGCCGCTGGCCATTGAAGGAGGGCCGCTCCATGCCGCGTCCTGGGATTCAAAGATCGCGTCGGCGCAGGTGAAGTCCTGCGTGCTCCTGGCGGGTCTTTACGCCGACGGCCCCGTCTCCTTCACAGAGCCCGCCGTCTCGAGGGATCACAGCGAGCGGATGCTCGCCGGCTTCGGCGCCAAGCTAAAAAGGGAGGGGACCAGGGTCACCATCCTTCCGGAGCCGCGTCTTACCGGTCAGGACATCGTCGTTCCCGGAGACATCTCCTCCGCCGCGTACTTTATCGCCGCGGCTCTGATCGTACCGGGATCCTCCGTCCTGCTTCGCGGCGTCGGCATCAATCCCACCCGCGACGGCATTCTCCGTGTCTGCCGGGCGATGGGCGCCGATATCACCGTTTCAAACGAGACCCTGATCGGCGGGGAGCCCTGCGCGGACCTGCTCATCCGGCACAGCGCGCTGCACGGGACCAAGATCGGCGGAAGCCTCATTCCGACGCTCATCGACGAGCTGCCCGTGATCGCGGTCCTTGCCGCCTTCGCGGAGGGGACGACCGTGATCAGCGACGCGGCGGAGCTCAAGGTCAAGGAGTCCGACCGGATCGCCGTCATGGCGGACAATCTCACAAGAATGGGCGCCGCCGTCACACCGACCGACGACGGCATGATCATAGAGGGAGGCCGGGCGCTGCACGGGGCCGAGCTTGATCCCTGCGCGGACCACCGGGCCGCCATGAGCTTTGCCGTGGCTGCGCTGGGCGCGGAAGGGACCACCACCATCTTAAGCGATTCGTGCGTGTCCATCTCCTACCCCACCTTCTTTGCGGACCTCTCCTCTCTCGCAAGGTAAGTGTCTTTTCATCCGCTTAAAAAAACGGGCTGCCCGCCGGGGCAGCCCGTTTTTCATCTCAGTGACCGGTCGTCTTATCTTCCTTCCTCCGTGGAGAGAAGGATCCTGTCGTTGCTCAGGCTGTGGCCGGCCTGCTGCGCGAACCTCCGCAGCAGATCGTTCACGGTCATTCCGGCCCGCTCCTGCCCGGCCGTGTCAAATACGATCCGGCCGTCGGACATCATCAGCGTCCTGTTTCCCAGATCCAGCGCCTGCTGCATGTTGTGGGTGACCATCATGCAGGTGATCTTTCTGTCCTCCACGACCTCGCGCGTCAGCTCCAGTACTTTATCGGCCGTCGCCGGGTCCAGAGCCGCGGTGTGCTCGTCGAGGAGCAGGATGCGCGGCGTGACGACCGTCGCCATGAGCAGGGTCAGCGCCTGCCTCTGTCCGCCGGAGAGAAGGCCCACCGGGCTGGTCATGCGGTCTTCAAGGCCCATACCCAGAAGGGAGAGCTTTTCGCGGAAAAATTCCTTCTCTTTCTTGGATATCCTGCTGAAGCTCCCGCGGTTCCCGATGCTGGCGCGCAGATAGGCGACCGAAAGGTTTTCCTCGATCGTCATGTTCGGCGCCGTCCCCATCAGCGGATCCTGGAAGAGCCTGCCGATATACCGGCTGCGGATATGCTCCCGGACAAAGGTGATATCGTCGCCGTCGAGGATGATCTGCCCTTCGTCGGGGAAGTACGTCCCCGTGATCATATTGAACATCGTCGACTTCCCGGCTCCGTTGGAACCGATGATCGTCGCGAAGTCCCCGGTGTCCAGCTTCAGGGAGAGGCCCTCAAGCGCTTTCTTTTCATTGACGGTCCCGGGGTTGAAGGTCATGAAAATGTTCTTAAGCTCAAGCATCCTTCTCCCCTCCTTTCGCCGTCTGCCTGACGCGGTGCATCTTTACGCGAAGCTGAAGGCTGCTCTTTACCTGGGGCAGGATGAGCGCGATCGCCACGATCACGGCGGAGACCAGCTTGAACGCCTCCGTCGGGATATTCAGGCGCAGCGCGATGGAAACGATCAGCCTGTACAGGCAGGACCCGAGCGGAACGCAGAGGATGCGCACGGCCATATTCCCCGATTTCCGGGAGAAGCTCTCGCCGATGACCAGGGAGGCCAGGGCGATCGTCACCATGCCGGTGCCGAGGTTGATATCGCTCGTCTTGTTGTACTGCGCGATCAGCGAGCCGGCCAGGCCGGTCAGGGAGTTCGAGATGCACAGGCCCACCGTGATCGTAAATGCCGGGTTGATGGAAGATGCCTTCACCATCGCCGGGCTGTCGCCGGTCGCCCGGATGGAAAGGCCGAGCCTTGTCCCCAGGAACCAGTATAAGACGATGCAGACAAGCGCCACGATCAGGCCGAGCATGATCAGCTTATACCAGCTCTGCCACCATGCCGCTCCGGAGAGGCCTTTCGCGAGCGAAAAGATCGTGTCCGTCCCGAAGATGGAAAGGTTGGAGGAAAAGCCCATGACCGCGAGGTTCACGGTATAAAGGCCGGTGTTCACGATAATGCCTGCAAGGATGCTCTGCACGCCGAATCTGGTCTGCAGGAGCGCCGTGATAAAACCCGAGCAGGCGCCGGCAGCCATCGATGCCGGAATGGCAAGCAGCGGATGTCCCGCGATGGTCACCACCGCGCCGACCGCGCAGCCGAGCGTGTAGCACCCGTCCGTGGAAAGGTCACAGATATTCAGTATGCTGAAGCTGATGAACAGTGACAGCGCGATCAGTGAATAAATGAGTCCTATCTCCATTGCTGTCTGTACGATCTGTACTGTCAGAAAATTACCCAAAGCCTGGTCCTCCGTCAGTGATGCCCGCGGCAGGCGCCGCGGGCAGAATTTTTACCGATAGCCGTGAACTGTCAATTATTCAAATTCCTCGGCGGTGGTCACATATACGATATCGGAGCAGAAGGGAGCGAAAGCCTCCTCCGCGGCATCCTTATCGATCCCGATCGCTTCCGCGGTCTCGGTGTTGATCGTCGCGATACCGTTGTCAAAGGTGCGGACCGGTGTCTCGGCGGGATCCGCCCCGTTCACGGTGATCTCCGCGACCATCTCTGCCGTCGCGGTGCCGAGATCCTCATAGTTGATGCCGAAGCCGAGGAAAGCGCCGTTAAGGGCAAAGGAATCAGCGCCGCAGTAGTGCGGGATGCCGGCGTCGATCAGCTTCTCATAGATCGCCAGCTCGGCGTTCATGACGGTGTTGTCGGTCGGGGTGAAGATCGCGTCCACGCCCTCGGCGATGAGGGCATCCACGGCGGCGTTGACCTCGTCCGTGGTCGTGCCGGTCTTTTCGACATACTTTACGCCCTTTTCATCCAGGAAGGCCTTTGCTTCCTCGATGGGAACGCGGGAAGCGTCCTCGCTCTTGGAATAGAGCAGGCCGACGGTATCCGCTTCCGGATCGTTCGCGAAGATCAGCTCCATCATGGTCGTGGTATTTAAGGCATCGGACGTGCCGGTGATGTTCATGCCGGGTGCGTCAAGCTCCTTTGCAAGTCCCGCGGTGACAGGATCACTGACTGCGGAGAAGACGATCGGAATATCGGTATCTTCGGCGGCTGCCTGCATGATCTGGGCTGCCGGCGTCGCGATCGCCACGATCACATCCACGTCCTCGGAGATCAGGTCCGCCCCGATCTGCTGCAGCGTGGAACCGTCCGCGTTGCCGTTGTAATAGTAATCCGCGTAATTGAAGTTGACGCCCTGCTCTTCGGCGAGCTCATCCAGTCTGGATTCAAGGCTGGTCCTGATCTGATTCAGGGACGCGTGGTCCACGAACTGTACGATACCGACACGGATCTCCTCCGCCTCGCCGGCAGTGGCCGGAAGTGCTGCTGCCGCTGCAAGCGCGGCACCTGCAAGCAGTGCGACTGTGCTCTTTTTCATTCTGTCTCCTCCTTGTTTACCCTTTTTATTCTTTCTCTCCGGCCCTCAGCCGGAAAAAGGCGCCCCGAGAAAGCTCCCGGGACGCCAGTTCTCTCTGGTATTTTATATGTGACCTTCCCCTGATGTCAAGCCTCGGTCTCTTCATTCTCTTCTGCGCTGCCCTTCGCCCTGTTCTGGTAGCGCGGCACATCCTTGATGCTGAAGCTCAGGCGGCCCTGCTTGTCCTTGCCGAGGCAGACGACCGTGACCTTGTCGCCGAGCGTCAGTCTGTCTTCGACATGCGCGATTCTCTCCTTGGCGATCTTGGAGATATGCACAAGGCCTTCCTTGCCGGGCGCGAACTCGATGAAGGCACCGAACTCCTTGATGCTGACGACTTCGCCGGGAAGGATCATGCCTTCCTCAAATTCGGTGGTGATCAGGCGGATCATTTCGATCGCCTTGTCCATCATGGCCTGATCGGTACCGCAGATAGAGACGCTGCCGTCATCCGTGATATCGATCTTCACGCCGGTGCGCTCGATGATCGTATTGATCGTCTTGCCCCTCTGGCCGACAACATCGCCGATCTTCTGCGGATCGATGCTGATCTGGATGATCTTCGGCGCGTATGCGGACAGAGTCTCACGCGGCTTCGCGATGCACGGCTCAATGATCTCGCTTAAGATATATTCTCTCGCTTCCTTCGTGCGCGCGATCGCTTCCTCAACGATCGGGCGGGTCAGGCCGTGGATCTTGATATCCATCTGGATGGCGGTGATGCCGTCGTGCGTACCGGCGACCTTAAAGTCCATATCTCCGAAGAAGTCCTCAAGGCCCTGGATATCGGTGAGCACGATGTAATCGTCATCGGTCTCTCCGGTCACAAGACCGCAGGAGATGCCGGCAACGGGTTTTTTGATCGGAACGCCGGCAGCCATCAGCGACATGGTGGATGCGCAGATGCTGGCCTGCGAAGTGGAACCGTTGGATTCGAGCGTCTCGGAGACGGTGCGGATCGCGTACGGGAACTCTTCCTCGGACGGAAGCACGGGCACAAGGGCCTTCTCGGCCAGGGCGCCGTGTCCGATCTCACGCCTTCCGGGTCCTCTGGACGGCTTGGTCTCGCCGACGGAATAGGACGGGAAGTTGTAGTGATGGATATAGCGCTTCCGGACTTCGTTCGCATCGAGGCCGTCGATCTTCTGGCACTCGGAGAGCGGGGCCAGGGTCGTAACGGTCAGGATCTGGGTCTGTCCTCTCGTGAACATGGCGGAGCCGTGTACACGCGGAAGAAGATCGGTCTCGGCGGCCAGCGGGCGGATCTGGTTGATCGCGCGGCCGTCAGGACGCTTGTGATCTTTGAGGATCATCTTGCGGACGGTCTTTTTCTGGTACTGGTAGACCGCTTCCGGGATGAGGGCGAGCCACTCTTCGTTGTCCGCGAACTTTTCCTGCAGCTTGGTCGTCAGCTGGCGGATGTTGTCCTCCCTGACCTGCTTTTCGTCAGAGAACACAGCCTCCTCCATCTCCTCGGGCGGAACGATCTCGCGGATGGCGTCAAACAGGGCCTCCGGGATCGCGCAGCTCTCGTAGGGCTTCTTCTCTTTGCCGACCTCGGCAACGATCTGATTGATAAATTCGATGATCTGAAGGTTGATCGCATGGCAGCGGTAGATCGCGTCGATCATGACGTCCTCTTTGACCTCTTTCGCGCCGGCCTCGATCATGATGACCTTTTCGCCGGTGGAAGCGACCGTCAGCTGCAGATCACCGTTCTTCCACTGCTCCTGGGACGGGTTCACGATGAATTCGCCGTCGACAAGGCCCATCTGGGTCATGGCGCAGGGACCTGCGAAGGGAATGTCGGAAATGCTCGCCGCGATCGCGGATCCAAGCATGGCGACCAGTTCGGGACGGCACTCCGGATCAACGCTCATGACGAGGTTGTTCAGCGTAACGTCATTCCTGTAATCCTTCGGGAAAAGAGGACGCATCGGACGGTCGATGACGCGGGCGGTCAGCACCGCGTTCTCGGAGGCCTTGCCCTCTCTCTTGTTGAAACCGCCGGGGATCTTGCCGACGGAATACATCTTTTCTTCAAATTCCACGCTCAGCGGGAAGAAATCGATCCCCTCCCTGGGCTCTTCGGAGGCAGTCGCGGTAGAGACGACGACCGTATCGCCGTAATGCATGAACGCGGCGCCGTTGGCCTGTGCAGCGACTCTGCCGACATCGACAGTCAGTGTACGCCCGCCAAGTTCCATCGAGAAGCTCTTGTAGTTGCTTGCCATAGCTTTTTCCTTTCTATAAATGTTTGAAACAGGGCGAAATCACTCCGAAACTACTGAAAAAAAGGCTTTGGAAGAGCTCCGGTTCAAAGCTGAAAGCCCGCTTTTCAGTGGTCTCGGGAAAGATGATCCCGCCCGTTTGCATGGGATACAGAATCGAAAGAAGGGGTGAGCGAACTCACCCCCGGTGAAACATAGATTATTTCCTGATGCCGAGTTTTGCGATCAGTTCGCGGTATCCTTCGATATCGTTCTCCTTCAGATAAGCAAGGAGGCCGCGCCTTTTACCGACCATCTTCAGCAGGCCGCGCCTGGAATGATGATCCTTCGGATTCTCTTTCAGATGCTCGGTGAGCTCCTGGATCCTGCTGGTGAGGATGGCTACCTGCACCTCCGGTGATCCGGTGTCGCCCGGAAAACGCGCATACTCTTCAATAATAGCCTGTTTCTTTTCTTTTGAGATCATAGTAATTCTCCTTTCTCTTTACTTGCCTGCCACTAAGAAGGGGTCGGAGATTCCCGCTCCTGAGCGGCGGCGGTCACACCACAAAACTATAGCACGTTTCAAAATGCCCGTCAACCTCTCTGGGCAAATCTGACAAATATCACACATCCTGCGGCCAGGCACACCACGCCGGCTGCGTACAGAAGGGAAGCCGTGCGCTTTTCGCGGTCATCTCCCGCGATCTCGTAGACCGAAGGATCCTCCCCGTCAAGATCCAGCGCGATCTCCTGCCCGATGCGGTACCTGCTGGGATAGCCTCCGTCCGGATGCTCCAGCTTGTACAGCTTTCCGCGCGCGTAATATTCAAGGACCGGATAATAATAATTCTCGAACTGCCCGCTCCCTCCCGGATGCAGTACAAGATCAACGACCTTCGCGCGGACCCGGATCTTTCCCTCCTGCCGTTTCACAAGCACGGTCTGGAAGATGGCGCCGGCGGCCAGCAGGCCGATGCCCGCTATGATCAGGAGGATACTTGCCGTCAAAAGACCCTTATCCACCAAAATACTCCTTTCCGAAAGCGACGTCTGCCATGATGTTCCCGCGGAGCTCCTCCTCGCAGGAAAACCTGCGCTCGGGCCTGCGGAAATAAAGAAGCTGCGTACGGGCGCTCTCGCCGTACATCTCTTCCTCCGCGCCGAAAAGATAGGTCTCTATGCCGCGGGGAAAGCTGCCGACCGTCGGTTTATTCCCGACGTCGGTCACGCCCGGATACCAGGCGCCGCCGATCCATGTTCTGGACATATATACCCCGAACGGGGGGAGCAGCTTGTCCTCCGGGACGGCAAGGTTGATCGTCGGCACAAAAGACCGGTGTCCCTCGCCCTGCCCCCGCCGGACGCTGCCTGCGATAAAATACGGTTCTCCCAGAAGCTCTCCTGCAAGCTCCATGTTCCCGGCCGCGAGCTCCTCCCGCACGAAGGTGCTGCTGATATCCCTGCCCTCCCAGGTCTCCTTCTCCACGACCTCCAGCTCATAGCCGTACCGGTCCTGCGCCCCCCGCAGAAGGTCGATGCCGCCGCTGCGGTCCCTGCCGAACCGAAAGTCCGGGCCTACCGCCAGATATTTGGCATGCAGCCTGTCCTTCAGGATCTTCGAGATGAAGGTCTCGGGATCCATCCTCGAGATCTCCGGAACAAAGGGGCACTGGATCAGGCAGTCGACGCCCGCCTCCTGCGCGATCAGCTTCTGCTCCTTAGCTGTATAGATCGTCTGTCCGGATCTTATGCCGAGCGAAAAGACGATGCTCTGCATGCCTTCTTTTTCGCGGATCTTCCTGAGGAGTTTGCGGTGTCCCCTGTGCACGCCGTCAAATTTGCCCAGTGTGACCGCTCCGGGTCCCTGGCAGGAAAATTCAGTAGTGCCATGATAATAGAGCATTCTCACCCTCCGAGGAACATTTTTTCGGGCAGATAGAGCCCCCGCTCCGGCTCTGCCCTGTAAAGGCCGCAGAACGCGCCCTCCGAATCAAAAAGAAGGACTCTCTCCCGCGGGAGAATGGCGTCCTCAAAACTGATCTGATCTTCGCGAAGCGGGTTCCCGTTATGTAAAAGGCGGTCCGCCTCTTCGGAAACTGCCGCTCTTGCCGTATCCGGAAACATGGACGGGACAGAATGCAGAAGGCCCCGGAGTCCCTCCTCCGGCCCCGCGCCCAGCACAGCCTCCTCGATCTGAAGGAGCGTGCGGCTCTCTTCGATCTCAAAGGTCCCGACCCTCGTCCTCGTAAGGCTCTTCATGCAGCCGCCGCAGCCCAGCCGGTCACCGATATCGCTGCAGAGCGCACGGATATAGGTACCCTTTGAACAGCGCACGGTAAAGACGACCTCCGGCAGATCGATCTTCTCGATCTCTATGGACGGGATGTCCACCCGGACCGCCCTGCGCTCGACCTCTACGCCCGCTCTCGCAAGCTCATAGAGCTTTTTCCCGTTCACCTTCCGCGCCGAATACATCGGCGGAATCTGGTCATATCCTCCCACAAAGGAAAGGACCGCCGCCCGGACGTCATCTTCCCCGGCCGTGACGGGCATCCTGCGAAGGACCGTTCCCGTCGTATCCTGCGTATCCGTCTGTGTCCCCAGCAGGAGCACAGCGCGGTAAGTTTTATCTTCATCCGTCAGCAGGCCGCAAAGCCTGGTCGCGTTCCCGAGGCAGACGGGCAGCACGCCCTCCGCGGCGGGATCGAGCGTTCCCGTATGACCGATCTTCTTCTGATGCAGGATCCCCCGCAGCTTCGCGACCGCGTCATGGCTGGTATAGCCCGCTTCCTTGTATATATTCAGTACTCCGGAGATCACGTTTTCCTCATTCCTGTGTCTGCAGCAAAAGGCCGATCTGCTCCTTTAACTGCGCCTCCGCTTCCGCCGCGGATCCTGTCAGCGTGCAGCCGGCAGCCCGCACATGTCCGCCTCCGCCGAAAACGGCGGCGACGCGGTTCACATCCACCTTTTCGCCGGCGCGAAGGCTCGCCTTCCAGATGCCGGGTTCCGACTCGCTCAGAAGGAACGATACGTCCACGCCCTTCGTCGTGCGAAGCTGCGACGAGATCCCGTCAAGATCCTTATGCGCGGCCCCGTACTTTTGAAGGGTCTCCCCGTCAAGCACGGAATAGAGAAGACGTCCCCCGAAGGCGGACACACTATTTGCAAGCGCGGCCCCCATGATCCTCTGCTCCGTCAGGGTCTTTTCCCTGAAGGTGCGGTCGATGATCATCTCATAGGACGCGCCCTTTTCCATCAGCATGGCAGCCATGCGCATCGTATCCGGCGACGTGCAGCTGTAATTGAACTGGCCGCTGTCATGCACGATCCCCAGATAAAGGGCATTCGCGCAGCCCGGTGTGATCTTACCGGTCTCTGTCATCAGCCTGCAGACGACTTCGCTCGCGGAGCTCGCATCCGCGTCGACCTCATTGATCATGGCATAGCCGGGATCGCTGATATGATGGTCGATGCAGACGGTCAGCGCAGCCTCTTCAAAGAGCGGCAGCGCGTCCCCCAGACGATCCTTCGCGGCCGTGTCGACGGCGAAGAAAACATCACACCTGCGCGGGCAGAGCGCCGGCGGCGTGATCTTATCCATCCCCTCCAGAAAACGGAAGGAGTCGGAAAAGTCTTCAAGGCAGACCTTTATTTCAAGCCCGGGAGCGATCTGTTCAAGGTAAAGCATCAGCCCTATGCAGGCGCCGACGGCATCCCCGTCCGGACGCACATGCCCGGCGATCACCGCCCTGCGCGCACCCTTCACGATCTCATTCAGGTCGATCATCGGTCTCTTCCTCTTCCGCCTGCTCTTCTTCGTCCGCATTCCCTGTGGAGGATGCCATGACCTCGTCGATCAGCTGCGACATGGAGATCCCCCTCGCAATGGAATCATCGGCGATAAATTTAAGCTCCGGCGTCATGCGGAGGTTAACGGTATGCGCCAGCTCTCTGCGGATATATCCCTCCGCGCTGCGAAGCCCCTTCACCGTTTCCTCCAGCTCTTCCGGCGTCCCCAGCACACTGATGAAGACCTTGCAGGTCTTCAGGTCCGGCGCCACCTCCACGGAGGTCACCGAAGTCATCTCATGCACGCGGGGATCCTTCAGATTCTCACGAATGATCCTGGAGAGCTCCCGCTGGACCTCTCCGTTGATCCTCGTATTTTTGATACTGTTCTTTTTCATACTGTCTCCGCCTGTCCCTGCGGGCTCTTACCTCGGGACCTCCACCATGGCGTAGGCCTCGATCTGGTCGCCCTCGCGGACATCATTGAACTTATCGAAAACAACACCGCACTCGTAACCGGCCTTGACTTCCTTGACATCGTCCTTGAAACGCTTCAGGGAAGAAAGCTCGCCTTCGAAGATCTGCTCTCCGTCTCTGGTCACTCTCGCGCTGCAGCCTCTCTGGAACATACCGTCAAGCACATAGGAACCCGCGATGGTCCCGACGCCGGATGCCTTGAAGATCTGGCGCACTTCGCCGTGGCCGATCACCTTCTCCTCGTAGATCGGATCGAGCATGCCCTTCATGGCAGCCTCCACATCCGCGATCACGTCGTAGATGACGCTGTACATCCTGATATCGACGCCTTCCTGCTCCGCGCTGCTCTTCGCCGCCGGCTCGACCTTGACGTTGAAGCCGATGATGATCGCGTTGGAGGCGGAAGCAAGCATCACGTCCGATTCGTTGACGGCGCCCGCGCCCGAGTGAATGATCTTGATCACGACCTCGTCGTTCGAGAGCTTCAGCAGGCTCTGGTTGAGTGCCTCCACCGAGCCCTGCACATCCGCCTTGACGATCAGATCCAGCTCCTTCAGGCTGCCCGCCTGGATCTGCTCGAACAGATCGTCCAGGGACATCCTTGCCTTGGTGTCCTCAAGCAGCTTCTCCCTGCTCTCGTTGACAAAGGTCTCCGCAAAGCTCCTTGCCTCCTTCTCCGTCTCCGGGGAAAGGAAGATCTCGCCGGCGCCCGGTACATCCGAGAAGCCGAGGATCTCGACCGGCGTGGAGGGACCTGCCTCCTTTACGCGGCGTCCCTTGTCGTCGGTCATGGCACGGATCCTGCCGAAGCAGGGCCCGGCGCAGATCGGTTCGCCCACACGGAGCGTTCCCTTCTGTACAAGGACGGTCGCGACGGGGCCGCGGCCCTTGTCGAGCTGAGCTTCGATCACGAGGCCTCTCGCGCGCCTGTTCGGATTCGCCTTGAGCTCAAGGACCTCCGATGCCAGAAGGATCATCTCCAGAAGATTGTCGATACCTTCCCGCGTCTTTGCGGATACGGGGCAGAAAATGGTGCTGCCGCCCCAGTCCTCCGGGATCAGCTCGTACTTGGAAAGCTCCTGCTTGACCTTATCGATATTAGCCTCAGGTTTATCTATCTTATTGATGGCAACGATGATCTCGATGCCTGCTGCCTTTGCATGGTTGATCGCCTCTACCGTCTGCGGCATGACGCCGTCGTCCGCGGCTACGACAAGGATCGCGATATCCGTGGAATTGGCGCCGCGCATACGCATGGACGTAAAGGCCTCATGGCCGGGCGTATCCAGGAAGGTGATCTTCTGTCCGTTGCAGGTGACCACCGACGCGCCGATATGCTGCGTGATGCCGCCGGCCTCGCGGTCGGTGACGCGCGTATCGCGGATCGCGTCGAGCAGGGAGGTCTTGCCGTGATCGACATGGCCCATGACGCAGACAACGGGCGGCCTGGAGACCAGGGTCTCGGGCGCGTCTTCCTCGTCCTTTAAAAGCTCCTCGATCACATTGACCTTGACTTCCTTCTCGCACAGGCAGTTGTATTCCAGCGCGATCTCCTCCGCTTTCTCGTAGGTGATCTCCTGGTTGACCGTGACCATCTCGCCGGCAAGGAAAAGCTTCTTGATGATCGCGGCCGGCTGGATCTTCATGGCGTCCGCCAGCTCCTTGATCGTCAGCTTCTCCGGGATGACGATGTTCTTGATCGTCTCCTCGGGCTTTGCCTGCTGCTTGTTTTCAGGCGCGCGTCCCTTGGAATGCGTCTTCGCTCCGGAGCGTCCGTTCTGATGCCCGCGCTCCTCCATGCGGTCGAAGCGGTCGTTCCTGTCGGGACGATCGTTCCTCCGGCCCCCGCGGTCATTCTTCATCCGGCCTTCCTTCTCCATGGATTTCCCATCCATCGAAGGTCTGCCTGCGCCGTAGCGCCCGCCGCCCTGGCCGGGTCTTCCGCCCTGGCCCTGGGGTCTTTGGCCCTGATATCTGCCGTCCTGGCCCTGGCCTCTTGGGCCGTAGGAGCGCTGTCCGGATTCGGGCCTGCCGCCGGCATAGGAGCCGCGCTGGCCCTGGGGACGTCCGGTCCCGCTGCGGTCATAGCCGCCCTGCCCCTGCGGGCGGGACTGCTGCTGTCCCTGATATCTCTGTCCCTGCGCCGGTCTTGCGGTGGCGCCTCTTGGATAGGTGCCCTCCGCGGGGCGCTGGGGCCTTGCAGTCTGCGCGGGTCCGCGTCCCTGCTGCCTCGCGTCTCTCCCCGCGGCAGAGGCATCCGGCTGCCTGCGCTGCTGTGTCTGCTGTCCTCTTGCGGCGCCGGTGCTCCCGGCTGCCGGTGTGCGCTGCTGTGTGCCCGCGGCAGAGGCGGGTCTTGCCGTTCCTGCGGCCGGTGCCGTGCGGGTCTGCGGCGCGCTCTGCTCTGCGGCAGGCTTAGCTGCCGGCTGCTCTGCGGCAGGCTTTGCCGCCGGCTGCCGGGTCTGCGGCGCGCTCTGCTCTGCGGCGGGCCCTGCTGCCGGCTTGGCTGCGGGCCTTGCCTGCGGCGCGGCCTGCTCTGCGGCGGG